>JAUWHL010000083.1 GCA_030605895.1 Promethearchaeota archaeon
ATTCAAATAATTTATGATAATTGGAGAGTAATCACAATCACTCATTAGATAATTAAATCTTCCAAAATAAGGTGATTTTTCTATTAATTCCCTTAAATGATTAATAATTAAATCATCATTAGTTGAAAAGGATTCCTTAAATTTCTTAAGGAAATTATAAATTTCTAGAGCTATTTTAATCCTTAATCTTGAATTAAATTGAATAACTTTTCTTGATCTTTTATCTATAATAATTCTAGAGTTATTTTTATCCCATCTATCATAAAAAGAGTCTCCTAAAATTTCTAATGGATTATATTTAGAATTTTTGAAGATTTTTACATATTTATCTCCATTTAATAATTTTTTTATATGCTTTTTAATTGTGTGAAAAGCTAATTTTTCTCCCATACTCAAATAAAAATCGACGACTTGTTTAACAGTTCCTAGCTTCTCAAAAAGATCCTTTAATTTATCCGCAAATGAAATTTTATAATTATGTGTTTTAAGTGTCAAAGCCTCGTTGATAAGATTTTCAACAAGATCACTATTAATCTTCCAATTGTATTTGTTGAATACTTTTTGAAGGAAATCCATATATTCTTTAGTAAACTGGTTTATTTTTTTGCTATTTGGGAAATTCTCAATTTTCTCTTTATTAATTATCTCTGTTCTTTTGGAATTTCCAAGAATGAATAATATCATTGCTATAAGCTTTTTACGATAGAGAAATTTTCTAGGTTTTAAAGTGTTAATAAATTTGTTAACAGCTTCTTTAGAGCCGATTGAAACGACCCACGCATCATAAAACTTGTTGTATTTCTTACTTTCTATTTTATTTTTTCTAATATTTGAAGTTTTGATATTTAATCTTTCACACATTAACTTGAAATTTTTTATAAGAATTTGTGAACCATTAACAAACCTTAAAGTGAGAGACCTCCATTCTTTATGAATATCTATATTTCCATCAGTATCAAATAAACCTCTTAAGATAAAGGGAATAAAAATCTTATTCTTTAAAAACCAATCAGGCACTGTTGCATTATTTCTAATCCCTACCCTCTAAAAATTTAAATGCTTTTAATTCATGTAGTTGAATAGATAAATGACTTAAATTTTCATTTAATAATAATAAAATTTAAAAAATTTCTAAGATATTTGAAAATAGTTAGTTCGTAAATTTAAATCAAAAATTGCGAGAAAACGTCAATAAATTAACACACATAATCAAAAAAATTAAATAAATACAACAAAAATTAAAATATCAAAGAGGAAATAAACATGTCACGCGATGAAAACGCTGTATTTGTTGGTCGCCGTCCTACTATGAATTATGTGATGGCAACTATGATGGTCCTTAATAAAGGTGAAGATTGTACCGTTAAAGCCAGAGGAAGGGCAATCTCTCATGCTGTTGATGTATGTGAGATTTTAAAAAATAGATTTTTGAAAGGTACAGAATATAAGGATATAATAATAAGCACTGAACAATTAGAAGGAGAAAATGGACAAAGCAACAATGTCTCAAGCATTGAAATTGTACTCGCTCCTCCAAAATAAACAGATTAATAAACCAATTAGTTTTTTGTTTTCTGAAGTTGAGGAATCTAGATAGTTTAGAGTTGCTTTCATTAATAGATGAAAATCAAAAAGACAAATGAATTATTTGAAAATTCAGAAAAAAAGATTGTTAAGAATTTATCTTTTGTATTAATTCTTTTAAATCAAGCTTTCTTTTTACCAATCCTATTAAGATATGGAAAATATATATTTCGATTTATTATGGATATGAGTGATAACATTATCAATAATACATGGGGTGGATGGGAAATAGGTTATTTTCTCTTTATTCTTCTACCTTTTATTACTTTTGTAGACCTTCAGTATTTTTTTATGGGATGGATTTTTGTTTATTGTTTTTTTAATATACTTAAATATTATTTCATTAGAAAGAAAAGTAAAAATTCAAGATGTTGTTTTTGTGAAAAGAAAGCAAAAATGGCCTTTTTTAAGTGTTTTTTGAGGGTACCCAGTTTTTTTAGATTTTTTGGAATTCCCATTTGTGAGTATCATAGTGAACTAGTAATTAACGATCATAACATATTTCTTATTGAAGGTCAGAGAATTTATAAAAGATACACATTTTTAATTCGGTGGATAAATATTTTGATAATTATTTCCGGAATAATTATTCTTTCTATAAGCTTATTTTCTTTTCAGATGATCCATATTGCTGAAAATAGAAATATCCTAATTATCCTAAGTTATATTTTTTTTATAGTACAAGTAGTTCTATATGTCTATCTAAATGTAAGTATGTTTTTAAAAGTTAAAAAAGGAATTAATAAGACTATTGAGAAAGAGGAATTAGAATAAAGAATATTATATCTATATATTAAATATTATTCAAAGTTAGAAAATGTCTTAACTTATTAATTGAATTAATGAATGATCGATGAATTACCTTTATTGTATAATTTTGATTCCTTTCTTTTTTAAATTGTTTTCAATAAAAGGATATAAAATTAAAGGTTCATATTCCAAGTTAGGGATTCCTAAATAGTTTATTTGTCTTTCAGTATATAAGCTATATAGAATAGCTACCCTATGCCGAACTCCATATTTCTTAAGCAAATCTAATGCTGTTAATTGTTGTTGAAAAAAAACACCATTCATTTCAGTATTTCTCTCAAAAGTTTGATTATCGATGCCTTTTAATGATAATCTTACATAAATGTTTTCAAACTTGCTTAAATCCTTAATATAATCTTCATTTAACAATATTCCATTAGTTTCAAGTATAAATAATATATCTTTAGGGATATAATTCAGTAATTTTAATAAATGATCTTTCCCGATGGTTGGTTCACCACCACTAACTCTGACTAAAGGTAAACCCATTTTGATTAATTTTTCACTTACACTCTTAGGAGAATATAATTTACCGAATTTTTGCGGATACCACACTTTCTTTTGAGCCCAGCAATATACACATCTTAAGTTACATCCTAAACAATCTGCTGTGGCACATCCACCATAAAAACGAGTTTTGCGGAATCTATAATACTTTTTTAAGTCACCTTTACATACTTGATTCTCAACTTTCTGAAATAATTTAAGAGGATCTCCCATTTCTATCAGTGGAAAAAAATCTTTAAAGCCTTAAAGTTATCGATACTTTCTCAAATTTACCTGAAATATATTTATTATAAAATTGCTTAATCTTTTTAAATTTAGGAAGATCACTATTTACATCATTTTAAATGAAAATAAGGTAAGAGACTCATGTTTTCAAAATTAGATTAAAGTTTTATATTTAAACATAGGTAATGATACCTATTTTTTTATAAATTGTATTTTTATTTGAAATTTGAGTTTTAAAAATTTATATGAGTAATAAAGCTTGTTGATTTAGATTGCGTCAACAGCTCAAACTCGTGGTACTTATCTATTATTAGCACAGCCTTTCTGGTAGTATTCTTTCTAAATGTTTGGATTCTGAAAAACAATAAAATATATTATTGTTTCATCTAGTCATTGAACAAGAATAATGACAATCATCACATTCATAACGTTGACAACGGCACCAGGTAAGATCTTTTTTTTTGTTACATACTTCGCATTCACCAAAAACCTTAAATTTTGCTTTGCATTTTCGGCAATACCGCGTATAATCACATCCATATTTATCACCAGTTCTTACTATATTGTTGCATCTGGGATATCTCCTTGATAGGCTTTTTCTTGGAAAAATATTGATGTGTTTTCATGTATTTTTACGACTTCAGCTTGAGGAGTATGATTAATAATGATTAGATCTACTCTTTTATTACCAGAATGGAATGAAAATATATCTCCTTTTGATGCTAAGCTATTTTTCAGTTTATCTGCTAAAATATCAGGTTTTTTCAAGATTATTGCTTGCTGAAATCCTGCAAATGAAACTTGCTGTGCTAAGTAGCTTTTTGTTTTTTTAATTCTAACGACATCATCAATTGAAGCATTAAGATTTCTCCTTAAAATAGCATCAATCCGAATAACATTTGTACTTTTATCTCTATTATCACTTGGAAATGCTATTGCAGCAGTAGATTTCTTCATAGAATCATTATAAATACATATAATATCGCCGGCATTGAGATTATTTTCTAGAACTACATCAGGGTCAATTCGAGCAATACCCTTTCCAAAATCATCTTTAAATACATCTTTTACTCTAAATTTAATTTCATTCATAAGGTATCTTATAACCTTTTATTCAAGGCTATTTAAATAAAAAATTTTGATCACAATTAATTGGGGGCAAGGATTTAACTAAGTTTAAAGAACTTTTAGAAAAGAAAGACCCTAGTATTAAGGTAGAAATTTTAGAAGAAGGTGGCGAACCCTTAAAAATCTAAATTT
>JAUWHL010000327.1 GCA_030605895.1 Promethearchaeota archaeon
TTCCGCCATATATATTCTTAATTCATGGATCAGCACCAGAGTTCAGAGATGATAAATATGGAATCGGACTTTATATTGACAAATCACGAACATTAAAAGAACTAGCAATAGAAGAAAATTGTAAACTGGGAAAGCAATATATCTTAGTGGATTCAGATGCAAAAGATTATATCAATTTTAACAAAAAAGCTATAGAATTTTCAAATATAAAAAGACAAGTTATAGCGGATAGTTTATTTGATTATGGTTATAAAACAATATGCAATCAATCACACCAATTTCTAAAAGACTATAATAATATGTATTTGGGAAGTAATTGTACTGATCTTAATTGTGATCTAATTAAGTCAAATATTTTTCCAACAACGCTCAGGGCAGATATCTCCGCATACTTATTCCGAGGGAAAAGAAATTTATCTATGACAACATTAAAAAATGTAAATCTATTAGAACGAGCAGAAGATTTAGAACTTTTAGAATTATTAACAAATGCATGTATTCTTCCACATGGAGGGGGATATTCCTTTCCCGATATGAAAGATGTTTTAGATATTTTAGAGTATAAAGACCAAAGATACTTTGTAACGTCCTTAAAAACAAATATTAGTAGATTAAAAATAATTAGGAATGTAAGTGATTTACAATTTGAATATCGAGGGCGGGATATTATTCTTAAAACAATTCAATTAGATCTTGGAGACATTATTGCTCGATTGAATCCTTTATTTTCTTTAAAACTATAACTTACTCAATTCTCGCTCCAGGTGGGAGATCTTTATCAGGGATTAATATTGATACATTGTCACCTTCAACAGCGGCAAGGAGCATTCCTTCACTCAAAATTCCTCTTAATTTTCTTGGTTCTAAATTTATTAGAACTGCAATTTTCTTTCCTTTCAAATCATCGATTTTATAATGTTCAGCTAAACCAGCAACTAAAGTTCTTTTTTCAGTTCCTAAATCGATTGATAGTTTATACAGCTTATCAGCTTTAGGTACTTTTTCAACCTTTTCAACCATGGCAATTCGAATATCTAATTTTTTAAATTCATCATATGAAACCAAATTCTTTTCACCTTCTCCTTTTTTTTTTATATTTTCTAAATTTGAAATTAATTCTTCAATATCTAATTTTTGAAAGAGTGGTTTTGGTACTTTTATTTTATGTCCTTCTTTAAGCACATTGTCTTTAATACTACTCCATGCTAGTTCTTCTATAGTTTCTTTAATATTGAGGTAATCTAAAATATTATTAGAAGTTTCAGGAATGAATGGACCTAAAAGTATTGCTAGTGCGTAAACTGTTTGAGCACATAAATTAAAAACCTGACCCGCAGCATTTTTATTTTGTTTTATTAAATGCCAAGGAGCTTTTTCATTTAAGTATATATTTCCTTCTCTGCCAAAATTCACAATTTCCCTTAATGCTTTTCTTAACTCAAAATTTTCTAATAATTTTCCTATTTTTTCAGATACGGAGTCTATTTTTGAGATAAATTCTTTGTCAATATCATCCAATTCTATTCTTTTTGGGATTGAGCTATTAAATTGTCTATAAATAAATGTTAAAGATCTATGAATAAAATTACCTATAACATCGTTTAACATTTTTACATTATTATCAAATTCAGACCATAGAAATGAAGTATCACCTTTTTCAGGTCTATTGTAGATTAAATTAAATCTCCAGTAATCTAAGGGTGCTAATTTGAGAGCATCATCAATCCAAATGCCAATTCCTCTTGATTTTGAAAATTTTATATTCTCGTACATTAACCATTCTGTTGATGAAACATTATAAGGTAATACAAGTTTTTCACTTTCTTTTTTGTCATCATTATAAGCCATTATCAATCCAGGGAATACGATTAAATGGAATATGATATTATCTTTTCCTATAAAATATACTGTTTTAGTTTCAGGGTCCTTCCAAAAATAGTCAAATTTATCTGGTTTATTAATTATTTTCTCTGCCCATTCTTTAACAGCTGTTACATATCCCAATACAGCTTCAAACCACACATATATTGTCTTATCAGTAGCATTCTCAAACGGTGCAGGAATTCCCCATTCCAAATCCCGCGTTATTGCTCGTTGGGGTAATCCTTCTGCTATACTATTTAAGCACATTTGTCGTGCATTAGCAGGAAAAATATCATTTTGTTCAATTAAATCTTTCAATCGATCCTGTAATTTTGGTAGATCTAAATACCAATGTTTTGTTTTTTTGAGGATTGGAGTTTTTCCACAAACAGCACATCTGGATTTAATAAGTTCTAAAGGAGTTAATAATTTTTGACAGTTATCACATTGATCTCCTCGCGCATCTTCAAAACTACAATGAGGACATATCCCCTCTACAAACCTATCGGGTAAAAATAAGACATCATTTTCACAATATAGCGACTCAATCTCTTTTTCAATGATATACCCATTTTTTTGAATATCTAAATACATTTTTTGTACAAAATCAATATGAGTTGGATTATGAGTTATTGTATAATTATCAAAAGAGATTTGCCATTTTTCATGTAAATCCTTAATAATATTGTGATACTTAAATGCTAACTCTTCAGCCGGAACCTTCAATTTTTTTGCTTCCACAGAAACAGGAGTTCCATGAGAATCTGATCCTGAAACAAACACCACTTCTTCTCCTTTCATCCTTAAAAATCGAGCAAATACATCCGCAGATAGGGTACTCCCAATTAAATTACCTAAATGGGGTGTAGCATTCACATAAGGCCATGCTGATGTAATAATCCATTTTGATCGCTTTTTAATTTCTAATTTAATCTACCTCTCTATTCTAATTTATTAATAAAAAGAATGATGTTTTAAATAATTTTAAACAAAGTAAGAATAAATATTTGGTTATAATAAGGTTATTTTAGCACCACAATACCTACAAGCTTTAATTTCTTTTTTCATTTTTTCAAGGCAAGGTTCATGGTAATATGCATTACAATTTTCACATTGGAATACTTTAAAATCACCTAAGAAAATACTATGGCAATATGAACAGGATGAGTCGATTTTATCTATTTTTTCATTAGGGATTAAAGCCATTTTTGTATCAGGTTTTTTATCTTCATCAATAACCATTATTTCTTGCGTTTCGTCTGTTTTTTCTTTTAATAATTTTAAAGCCGCTCGTGGTAATTCCAAAAGAAAGAAGCAAAATGGACATCTAAACACATTTTCCTTATACTCTGTTTTTTTCGCCCACATAGCGGCACAAGAAAGATGCATTGCTCGATCGCAACTTGGACAGAAGCGTCCTTCACTATAAAAATCTGCTCCTGTAACTGCTGCTTTAACGGAATGACAAATTTGACATTTCTCTTGTCCTTTACCTTTACCTCTCACCATTAATCTAATATCTAATAAGGATGGTCTTCTTAATGGTAATGCAATTTCACTCACAAGTGGCGCAATTATATCATTTTTTTCTGGAGAAAAATAATCAGTTGTTTCCCTAACATTTTTTTTTGAAGCAAAGGCATTACCCGCGTTAATAATAGCTTTAGAATTGTTAAAGTATCCATATTCTCCTCCTGTATGCTGTGTAATTCTTTTTAAGGAATTATCTCCATAATCTTGAGTTCCACCTAATTGACAAGCATCGATAAACACACCCAAACCTTTTGCTATTTTAACCATTTTTCCTATTTTGTTAGTGTCAACGCTTAATTTGTTATCAGTAATGATAAATATACGAGGGATTTTTCCTCCTATTTTTCTCATCTCTTCGACAAGAATTTGTAAAGCAAAAGCAATTCCTTCATGTAAAAATCCTCGACCTGAGATTTGAATTTTCTTTAGCGATTTAATTAATTTATCTTCCTCAAAAGCAAAACCAATTAATTTCTTAGAAATCTCTCCAAATGTTATAACAGATATTCTATCTTTCATATCGATTGATAATTTTGATTGAATGAAATTCTTAGCTGTTTGTAATTCAATCACTAATCTGCTTGGTTTAAAATCTTTTCTCAACATAGATCTAGAAGTATCTAAAAGAATAACAGTATCTTCTATTTTTATATCAGGCAAAGGGTTTCTTTAACTTCCATATTTATTGAGATTTAATAAATTAATAAGAGTAAAATCTTATAAATTTCTATGGAAATTTTATAGTGTACTTCAATATGAATTTTCTCTACAATCTATTAATTGAAAGTTATTTTAAAAAATTGTAAGCAAATAAAGTATAGACTTTAATAGCATTAATAAAATCATGAATTTTAATCGATTCATTTGTCGTATGTGCAGCCAATGCCTCTCCTGGACCAAAAATAATAGTTTGTGGACAATAATCGATATTACGGAAAAATTTTGCATCTGTTCCTCCTGGTGCAAGAATATAAGCTGGTTTTTTCCCATAAATTTTTTCTATAATATCAACAAAATCTTTTAAATCTTGAGATTCTTCCCAATTTTGCCAATAGGATCCTTCTCCATATTGGTATACTTCAAAATATACAAAAACTTCTTTAGGGTTTCCTATAGGCTCATTCTTTATTTCATAACCTAATTCTTCTGTAGTCATTTTTTTTATAGCATAAAGAACCATTTCAACTGTTTGACATGGTAATAGTCTGAAATTGATAATCGCTTCACATTGATCAGGAATTACATTTTCTTTTACCCCCGCATTAATAATAGTAAAAGATTTCGTAAACTGAGTCATTGCATCAAAAATCACTTGAAGAGCTTTCTGTTCATTCAAAATTCTTTCAAATTGTTCTTTACTTGGAAAAAGTGTACTAAAGATTTCTTTATATCTATCATAAGAGATAGGCGGATTTATTTTCGGCATATATTTATCCATTTTGTCTAAGTTTAGAATAATTTCACTCATCATATTTATAGAATTCTTGCTAAAAGATGGCATCATTGAATGACCTAAAATACCGTTTGTTATAACTTTTAAATGAAGATTACCTTTTTCCCCAATAGCAATTCCCTTCCCTATTGGTTCCATTCCAGACATTTCTCCAATAACGGCAAAATTACACTTTATCGATTTTAGTTGATTTTCTAAACACCACATAGTTCCAAGTTCTCCTCCAGTTTCTTCATCTGCTACAGCATTGAGGATTAGATTTCCAGAAAGCTTAATACCCAATTTTTTTAGAATTTTTACAGCTATTACCATTGCTGCTAACCCTGCTTTCATATCCACCGCCCCTCTTCCAAAAATCTTCTTGTTTGTCTTGCTACCCTTAATAGTAGCGGATAATGGTGGATATTTCCATTCTTCTTCATTTCCTGGTGGTACTACATCCATATGTCCATTATATAATAGATTTTTTCCTTCGAAATTATTATTTAAGGTTGCAATTAAGTTAGCTCGATTTTCTCCAAAAGGAAATATCTCACTTTTTATATCGGTATTTTTTAAATATTTCTCAATTTTTAGAGCTACATTTTTTTCATTTCCAGGAGGATTGTATGATTCAGCTTGTATTAATTCTCTAAGGAACTCGATATATTCTTCAGTATTATTTTCAATTTCATTCAGAATTAATTCTTCACTCATTAAAAATTCCCTTTATAATAAAAAATCCTGTTTCTATTTAAGAAAAATTTGAAAGTTTAAAATATTTTGTTATATCCTAACGCTCACTAATAAACTTTAATACTTTTAAATTATTTTATAAACAAAAATTAGAGATTACGGTTGTTTTGTTGATTCGACGAAAAAAAGAGATAAAACGCGTTTTATTGATATCGCTCTTTATCCTTACAATTTTTTTATCTAATGTGCTGATCTTAAACAATTTTGATCAATACCAAAGTGATAAGAATCATAATACATCTAAGGAAGGAATATTAGATGAAATTAATATAAGTTCTAATCTAAACTTAAGTGATCCAATTACGGGTTCTGGCGTAGATCAAGAAGTGAGAATTAATGTAAATAATGTATCTCAAAATTTAAATAATAACACCGAATATTTCGAAATTCCTTCAAATGCATCCAAAGAGATGTTTCTTACGTATGGGAATTTTAGTTTTTCATTTCAAAATAATTATACAAAAGATTATACTATAGAAGATGACGACGCATTATATGCAGATAAGTTTATCTTGTTTGATTTTAACACAAGTAATTCAAACATTACTATCCATAACGGTACTGTGCTTGATGGCGACTTTAGTGATTTAATAGATGTTAGTCTTGATACTTCCATTGATATAAATGCAACTACGGGGGTGATAAATTTCACCATTATAGCTAATTTCACTAATACTAAATTTAAAATACAAGACAGAGGAAATGTTCAATTTAATAGAACTGAAATATTAGCTTTAATTTCTACTTTACATTTCAAACTTGATAAGGATGCAAACCTAACTGTGAGGATAAAAAATATTACGAACTCTAATTGGAAAGAGGTGATAACTTCACGTTCAATTAACTGCAGCTTAGGAGAACAAGTATTAACAGAGCATTTTATTAATGAGAATTTAAATTTCATAAATCTAACAAATGTTTGTGATATTCAATTTATTTTTGAAAGGTGGGATCTGGATGATTTTATTGCAAATTTATCTAAATATGATTTGCAGTCTATATACGCGTTTGACCTACCAATAACTAATGAAAGTT
>JAUWHL010000145.1 GCA_030605895.1 Promethearchaeota archaeon
ATGAAAATGCGGGTCATTATGTAAACCTAGTAAAAGATATCCTGAGAGATTATAAAGATAAAAATGGGCGAAAAGGAATTGTTGTAGCTCCTTACGACGCAGAATTATTTGGACATTGGTGGTTCGAGGGAAATTGGTGGATAGCTAGGGTACTCCGTTGGATGGAAGATGATCCAGAGATCGAACTGACGAATACTAGGTTATATCTTGAAGCTAATCCGCCAAATAAGGTAGTAAGCGTGATCGAGGGCTCGTGGGGTCAAGCATCTTCTCACTGGGTATGGCTTAACGAATGGACAACTTGGACTTGGGAAAGAATTTATGAATGTGAATCGAAGAGCGAAGATATTATCACAAAATATAAAGATTCACATGATCCCAATTTAATTAAGATTCTTAAACAGATGGCAAGAGAGCTTCTATTATTACAGAGTAGTGATTGGCAATTTCTAATTACTACATGGTCAGCAAGAGATTATGCGGAAAACAGAATTGCTTTACATTATGAAAATTTCAACCGTCTTTATGACATGGCGAGCACATATGGGAGCGGTCAAAATGTTGAAGAGGGAGAATGGCACTTTTTGGGTACTATTGAAGCTAATGATGGATTATTTGAAGCCTTAGACCTTGAACCTTTTGCTAAAAAGTAAATCTTATTTCAATTTATAGTTATAGCATTAGAATTGTAAATTCCAAAATTCTAGTATATTTTTTTTTTAGTTTTTTTTCAATTTGAGCAAAAATTACTAAAAAAGTATAGACTTAAATAAGAATTGTGTTATTATTCATAAAAAAACACAAAAATAAATGATGGTGAGTAACTATTATTTTTCAAGCAGGTTCAATGTCCACTGAAACAATTTTCATAATAATAATAATTGTCATTGCGAGTGTGTTTATATTTTTCCAAAGGAAATTCAAATTAACAAAAACTTCTATAGGCTTTAAAATTTTAGTGCATATTTTGTTATCCACAACAATTACAATTGCCTGTACTGCATTTGCCTATAGAATATTTGATGATTCAATCCCTAGAATGATAATGATTTTAAGTGCGTTTACTTATGTTGTTTTCGCTATATACTATTTACTCCGGTTATTCCAGAAACAAGAATTAAAGATATCTACTATTCTAAGAGATAGCTCAGAAACATCTATAAATGTTTCAAATATAGCTAATGAATTAGCTGCAAGTGCTAGTGAAGTAAATGCTGCTTCAGAAGAAATCGCAGCATCTACTCAAATTATGACACATGAAACGCAAGAAGCTATAAGCGCCACTAATGAAATACGAAATATTATTGAATTTATTACCTCCATTGCAGATCAGACAAATTTATTAGCTTTAAATGCCAGTATTGAAGCAGGTAGGGCAGGTGAACACGGTAGAGGGTTTGCGGTTGTTGCGGATGAAGTTCGAAAATTAGCAGAAGAATCAAAAACAGCTGTTAGTGAGACTGATGTAAAAATCACCAATGTTGTTAATAAAATTAAAAGCTCCTTCAGTTCTATGGAAGGAATAAACGCATCAACGGAACAACAAACAGCCTCTATGGAAGAAGTTTCAGCAACAGCTAATAAACTCGGAAATTTAGCTGAAGATTTAAAAAATAAATTAACCGGTACTAATATGGAAAAGGTTGCCGTAAAAAAAAGGTTTCAAAAAAAAGGATTTTAAAGTAATTTAAAGACCTTATTTCTTTAACATTTTTACATAAAATAATTTCTTTTCTTTTTCTTTCTAATATTTATTAAAATTATTACGCCATTAATTTATAATTAGATGAGAGCGTAATGAAGCAATCATTGGAAAAATATGGAATTTCTAAATCTTTTATTACTTAAAACTACATAAAGCAAAAATGATATAAACAACAAAATGGAGAAAGAAATAGATAACAAAAAAAATGATTAGAATGAATTACAAATTTGATCAACTCCATGAAATAATTGTAAAATTAATGCGGAAATTCAAGGTCCCGGGATTAGCGATTAGTATTTTACATAACGGAAAGAGTGTTTATGAGAAGGGATTTGGAGCCCGTAACCTCGAGGAGAATCTTCCAATGACACCAAATTCATTAATAGGGATCGGAAGTATCTCAAAATCATTTACTGCCCTCTTAATTTTAAAGTTACGAGAGAAAAGTTTATTGGATTTAGACGATCCAGTCAATAAGTATTTAGAAATTGAGCCCTTTATAAGCCACCCTGATATTCATATCGCCCATCTCTTATCACATAGCAGCGGAATACCTTCAGTCGATGCGCAATGGCTCCCTATTGCGATTACTTATGGAGATTATCAAAGAATTTATCCAATATCATCTCTTGATGATTATCTATTTCATCTTTCAGAAACTAAAACTGAAATCTTCTTTAAACCTGGTGAAAATTTTTTTTATAATAATGATATGTTCACACTTCTAGGAATGATTATAGAAAAAGTCACAGGAAAAACATTTGAGGAAGTTTTAAGTGAAGAAATATTGAAACCATTAGAAATGATCCGTGCTACTGTCGATCGGAAACATCTTGAAAATGATCCATTAAAGGATTATATTACTGGCTATATTCATAAAGGTTCTGAAGAAAAACTTAAATTTGATAAACCTAAGTTACCTTTTTCCAAATTTCTTCAAGCACCAGGAGGTTTATATACTTCTATGCATGAAATGCTAAATTATGCCACATGTTTATTACAGAAGGGTGTTTTTAAGGATAGACGAATAATTAAATCTGAATCTATTGAATTACTATGGACTCCCCAAATTCAATCTCCATATGGCTATGGAAAAGATCCGGAATACTGTTTTGGTTGGGTTCGGGAAGAAGATTTTCTGAATCATACTCTTATTCATCATGGTGGAGGGTTGGGTGTAAGTACTTCATTTTTTGGTTTAATTCCTGAGTTAAACATTGCTGTAAGTGTTGCAGAAAATGATGATAGTGGCATATGTGACATAATTGGAACTTGTGCTTTAGCAATAATGGTTGGAGAAAATCCTGAAAAAATTAACGAGAAGATAAAATTATTAGAAATTTATGAAAAGATCGCTGGAAAGTATAAGTCCTCTTTAGGTTTGTATGGATTAGAAGTTACTTTTAAAAAATTCTCGATTCATATCAAAGTTGAATCGGATGATGGAGTCTTTAATTTTCCTCTTATTATTGAAGACTTTGATGATTTAACATTTAAGTTATTCTCTACAATTCCCTCATCACTTCAAAAAGTTAAATTTTATCGGGATTCTAAGATGGGAAAGGTGGAATATGTAACCTATGACCGATATCTTTATCATAAACAGTAAAACCAAATAAAACTGGGTTATTACTTTATACAGTCAAATTGATTGTTTGAGATATTCTTTAAAATTTCTTCTTTAAACGATTTTTCTTCATTTTTAGATTTGAATAAGTATAAATTAACTAACTTTATTTTATATTTATTTGCTATTATGCTCTGTAAGAGGATTGAATTATGGCGTTTGAAGAAGAAGAAACTACTAATATTCGGAAAGTAGTATTTGTAGGTTTGGATAATGCTGGGAAGAGTTCTATAATTCTATCACTTCTTAGAGAAATTTCAAAATTTGCTATGATAAAACCCACTAGAAATGTTGAGAGAAGAACTTTTGAATTTCTAGGAATGAATATATCGGAATGGGATCTTGGAGGTCATGAAAGATACCGTAAACTTTATTTAGAAAAAGCAGAGTTAATATTTCGAGGAACAGATATTTTAATTTATGTTATTGATGTACAGGATTATGAAAGGATTACTGAATCCTATAAATATTTAAAGGACATTATAGATAAGCTTACTGAAATGAAATTAGAACCCCCAATCCATATTTTTTTCCATAAAAATGATCTTGAACTTGTTGAAAGTATAAAACTCAAGATAAATGACTCAATATCATTTTTAGAAGGTAAAATTGGAGATTTTCAAAATTATCATAAGATCTCTTTTTATAAGACAACCGTTTTTGATTTTTCTTCAATTATCAATGCCATATCTGAAATACTTTTAAGTTTATTTCCAAGATCTAAAGTAATTGAAAGAGCTATTCAAGGGTATGTTAATATAGCGGGAGTTGAAGGAGTAGAATTAATAGATGATAACTCTATAATTATTAGTTCTTGGTATAAAGATGACGATATTAAAGAAAAATTAAATTCTTTATCCCCATATTTCTTAAGACTAAATGATGTATTCAAAAAATTGGATAATATTGAAGATGAGGAAAAAAATCACATAATTGTTGAAAGACATGAAAAATTCTTTATTTTCAAACAATTTTTACTCATTAAAGGGGCAACACCATATTATATATCGACTTGCACAGACGAGCCTTTTTTGAATCAATATGAATTTAATGCTTTAATCAATTTATTAAGGGGTATAATTTCTCACGAGGTTTAAATAAAAAAAATTTACCATCACCAATAATACCAACTGAATAACCTAAAGATTCCACCTATAAAATAAAATACGAGCCCAATAACTCCTAAGACTAATCCTAAAGATTTTAAGAGCATGCTTTTGGGACTTTCATTTGTAGATCAAATAATAAATAGTCTAAAAGGTGAAATGTGGGTCTCAAGATCTAATTTTCTTATCATTATTCCTGAAGATATATAAATTCCTCCAAAATTATAGAGCAAATTCAAATTTAAAATCAAAATTCCTTTCCATTACTATACTTACAGTCCTATTTTGTCTATTGTAAACTGCGGACCATTGGGTAATGCTTTGAGACACCCTCTCTAAAAGATTGAAAGCTTCAGATTCATTGATCTTACCCTCATTTTCATTCAAAAATGATTCACAAGTGATATATCTAATACAATTTTGTTGTTCATTTTCGGTGCTTCCATAAATGACAAAATTCGTTGATACCTGCCATAAATTTTCATTTCTGAGAATCTTCATTACTCCATCAACCCATTCAATTACAGCAGAATTTCCACTAGCATCTGCTATTAAATAATGCAAATCTGGTCCTGGAGGAAAATATATATTATAATCTTCCCATAAATCACAGACTTCTTCAACATCTTTAGCGTAATCTAGCGCTAATCTAATAAAATCTAAACTTGCTATAGTTTTTTTTTCTGGATCATTTATGTTCTCCGCATCAGAGATAGCCATACACGCTACTGTCAAACCATGTTCATTCATACCATCTAAGGGAAAATATGGTGTTCTAAGAAGCACTTGAAGATTTTGAGATATCAGATCATCATTATATAAACCAAGTAGCCCCAAATCTATTATTGATATACTTCTGTATCCATAAGAAGGATCAGTATATAAAACAAGTACCGGATTATGGGACCAATCGAAATTTCTTCCAAACAACATATCAGTTTCATTGTTTAAAGTGGTAAAACTAGTACAAGCCCAATCAATCTCCAAAAAATCTTTGCTAAGGTAATTATTGCCAGTTTTTAAATAGTTCTCAAAACCATAATCACCCGAATAATTCATTATATATAAGGGATGATTATCAATTTTTTCTAAATTAAATAATATATTTTGATGGTTATCGTTTAAAACAGAAGAATTATTTGAAGAACTTATTATTATTATAGGGATAATTGTAGCTAAAAAAATTAAGCTGAATATGATAATTCCTTTTTTTAGATTTGAAAGTGTCTTCAATTTGGAGTATTTGTTTTTAGATTCGAATTCCATTTTAAATTAGCTTCTTATCAGATATGAATCTAAAAATTCACTTCTATTTATATATATTATTATGGCTTATTTCTTCTAACAATATATCTTGATTAATCAAAGGTACCATTTATTTGATTTTAGAAAAAAAAAATAAGTCCTACGATGCTACTTAATCACCAAAAATCCCATAACAAACTAATAAGACCACTGAACAAGAAAATAACAATCCCTATAATTCCCAAAATTAATCCTCCTATTGCCATTGACTTATTCTCATCTCTACTTATTCCTATTCCCCCTAATATAATTGCTAAGATTCTAAAAAGGGGAAAACCAAATATTGAAGAGCCATAAAAAAAGCCAAAAATAAGCCATATTATTCCGCAAGCCAAAGCTCCAGCTCCAATTTTAGTTTCTCCTACAACTTTAGTATACTTATCTTGGGAAGGCTGAATTCGAGGAGGTTGTGGCGTTGTCTGGGTTGCTGATTGTAAATGTGAATGAGTTGTTGGATGAGTTTGTGGGCCGGTTGTTTCTTCCAAAGATTTCCCACAGTCTGGACATACGTTCCAAGACTCCTCTATCTCACGACCACAATTTGTACAAAATGGACTCATTATGATTTAATCTATGATTTTCCTCAATATAAATTTTTACATTTTTTTAATTATCTTTCTATAATATTAATTGAGTGTATGGAAAAACACACATACATTTTTATAAATTTTTAGCAACAATTTTATTCATTTTAAAGAGCTAAATTGATTTAGATCTCTTGGCCAAGTTCCAGTGTTCGATCACGAATTTGTGAATTACTATTAATTTTACAATTTGGTGCGATTATTGCTCTTTCTAAAACTACGTTATCTCCAATTTCACAGTTATTACATATTATACTTTCTTTAATTATACACCCCGACCCGATTTTAACTTCATCCCATATAACGCTTTTCTCAATCATAGTGTCTTCTCCAACAGCCACATTATTTCCTATCACAGTTAATTCTTTGATTGTTGTTCGATTTTCAAGTCGAACGTACTCTCCGAAACACGTTGGTTTGTCAATTTTAATATTTTGCCCTGAGCTTATAACACCCATTACATAAATACCATCATATTCAACACCATTAGGTAAAATTGGCCAGACATATTTACGTAGTAAATCCCAATTTGCCCATAAATATGTAGTAGAATTCCCTGCATCCATCCAATAATAATTTTCAACAAAACCATAAAGATCAAATGTGTGTTCAAGTAGATATGGAAAAACTTCACCTCCAAAATCCATTAATCCCGTTTCATGAAGGATACCACCAATTTCTTTTCGGAAACAGTATATCCCAGTATTAATTATATTGGTATGTAAAAACAGATCTTCTCTTTGAGCCATACTGCTTAAATATAATTCCATTGGTGCAGGTTTTTCTAAGAAAAGATGTATTTTTCGATTTTTATCTAACAATACAACGCCATATTGAGAAATATGGCTTTCAACAGTTTTCATTGAAATTGTAGATATCCCACCTTTTTCGGAGTGAAAATCCATGAAACGCTTCATAGGAAGGTTTGTCACAATGTCTGCCATTGATACTGCCACATTTTCAGAATCTAAACGGTCTGTTAAGAGTCTATAAGCATCAGCAGTTCCTCTGCTATCTTGAACTTCATACTCTAACTCTACGTCGCCCAATCTATCTGGAGTCCAAGTCTTCTTAATATGTTCTTTCATTTCTTTTCCCATATACGCTAATGCAAGTATTATATGCTTTATACCTGCATACACTAAATGTGTTATTGCATAATCAACCATTGGAACATTTGTAACCTTAACAAGCGGTTTGGGAATTAAAGAAGTCAAAGGCATTAATCGTTTACCCTTACCACCAGCTAAGATAATCGCAGACCATTCTCTCAATTTATGAATCTCTTAAAAATTTTCAATTAATATAAAAAAATTAATAGATTTAAATGTAATTTTAATTGAGATTTAAAACTTATCTATTGAATTTAAAACTTGTGTTAAAACAAGCTTAGAAATTTAGATACTCAAATTTAACTAAAAGATTTCTTGAAATTCTAAGTTTATAATATGAAAAGTCTATACTATGTATTATCCTAATGAATTTCTAATTTCTTTCGCTGCTATGTGAGGTAATTTTCTCGCAACTCGCATATCATCAGCCATTTCAGCACCCCCAATAACTTCATGTGGGATAATATCAGCAAACATATGAAAATCAGCATCATAACCATATGGACAACAATTAAATAAGATATTGCGGTTTTTATCAATCTCTAAATCATCTAATGCTTGAAAAATCATTTTAAGTGAACTTGCTAAATCTTCAATTTGATTAACTTTTAATTGAGAAAATCGTCGTATATGTTCATTTGGATGAAATCTTATGTGATAATTTCTTACAGGACTTCCTGTAGTATAGAAAGTCCAAAATTCCGTTTCCAATATGATACGATCAGATCCACCATGAGTTGTCTTACATAAATGACATTTACTTCCCATTTCTTTAAAAGCTTCAAGATATCCTTCCAATCTACTTCCATGACCATCCATATTTAAATCTATATAGATTTGACCATGAATTCTAGGTTGAGATCCCCCAACTTTTGTCCCTATATTGAAAAATGGCATAACAGGAATATCATAATAATCTCTGCTTATAGATTCTTCAATGCAATAAAGGATTGCCGCTCTCATAGAAAGAAAAATACCAGCTAACACATCGGTAGGAATTAAATTAAAGCACAGAGAGGGATAGAAATTTCGAGAAATCGTTACTAAATTAATTCCTCTTGAAAGTTTTAAATGAGAAGGAAGATTTTTAACAATATTCTCCTCTATATCTGGATCTATAATCCGGGCCATTGAAGGATACCGATTTATTAAAGTTAGAGCCTTACAAGCACCTGGAATCCTCTCTACTCGATGTGGTACTTCTGAAAAGGGATTATCTCGCCTCATTTCGTCTTGAGTAATGATCATAGTAAATCCATCACTAAGAGGAGTCCCCCAATCATCATAAACAATTTTACCTTCTGTGATGGAACTGAAAACATCCTTATATTTATCCAAAACTTTTTTTGAGCAATCTAAAAATTGTTTTTCCCCCTCATCCCCAATTCGAGGTCTTTTTCCACGAATTGGACTAATATACGAGTAATGCCCATAGTATCTTGAACGTTCTTTTCTAAGACCAAAATCCTCAGTATGTATAGTCACTGTTGATAAAGGATCCCATCTCTTAATTGGAACATCATATGTGGTTTTATTCTTAAAATTCTCTTTATTTATAATACCCCATTCCATAAATTTAGGATTATACTGATCAGGGCTTTCTTTTTCATCAGAAATAAAAATTACCTCTTATCTATTTTACCATAGATTTTATAAATATTATATTTATTCTTTACTCCCTTAAGTAAATATTGGGATTGTTAACATATTAAATAAAAAAAAAAAAAAGGAAAAAAAAAAAACACCTTTTTCTAACCAACTTTTACTAAAAATATTAAGAGCTGTAATTGTAAATTTTTTAATATTCTAAACTAAATTTCTAACAATCTTAAAAGTTTTGAACTATCTAATTGGTTCGTCCCTATCATTCAAACGCTCA
>JAUWHL010000215.1 GCA_030605895.1 Promethearchaeota archaeon
TAATTTAAAGTTAAGTTCTACCGCTCATGTAATTTTTCCTTTTCATCGCATTTTAGATGGATTAGAGGAAAAAACCAAAGGAGATTATGCTGCTGGTACTACTAAAAGAGGAATCGGTCCTACTTATTCTGATAAAGCCGCTCGGTGGGGTTTAAGAATCTTTGATTTAATAAATCCTGAGATATTAAGACCAAAATTGGTAAAGCTATATAAAGTTAAAAAAGATTTAATAGCTGTTTATGATCCAAGCACAGATATCGATTTAGATGCTATTTATGAAGAATACAAATCCTATGGTGAACAATTAAAACCTTACGTTATTGATACAGCTTACTATTTGAATAAAGCTGTTGATTCTGGCAAAAATGTTCTTTTTGAAGCAGCTCAAGGCAGTTTACTCGGTGTAGATCATGGATTTTATCCTTTTGGAACATCTTCTAATGCAAACGCGTTAGGTATATCTGCGGGTACTGGAATTCCTCCTAAAAAAATAAATAAAATAATAGGGATAGTAAAGGCATATACATCTCGAGTTGGCGAGGGTAAATTCCCAACAGAATTATATAATGAAACGGCTGAAAAAATTAGAGAGCAAGGCCATGAGTATGGTACAGTAACCGGAAGACCAAGAAGAGTTGGATGGTTAGATCTTTTCAATATTAAATATGGAATAATGATTAATGGTGTTGACAAAGTTATAATCACTCTTTTAGATGCATTAGAAGGAATTAGCCCAATTAAGATGTGTATTGATTATGAATTAGATGGTAAAAAACTTGTAAGTTGGCCAATTCAATCAGAGATAATTGAAAATTGTAAACCAATTTATAAAAGTTTTGAAGGTTGGGAAGAAAAGACAAGAGAAGAATGGACTAATATTGCTCTAAAAGGTTATGATGCTCTTCCAGAGACAATGAAAATATACATTCAAGCAATTAAAGAGGAACTTAAAACAAATATTGCTATGGTTTCTATTGGACCTGATAGAACGGAGACTATTGTAATAGAAGATGTTAATTTTTAATTTTTTTATTCTTACTTTTTATTTTAAACAAACTAAACCAAAACGATACACAAACTCTTTAGGAGGCCATTCTAATTCAATATTCAAATTCTTAACAGTTTTGGTTACATCAATTCCTACAGCTTCCATTGAATATCTTTTTTTGTCTGGATAACGACAAGGATCACCGGAATCATAAGTACATCCTTTATCTGTATTATTAGAACAAACTCTACAAAATGCATCCCATAAAACAAGTGTTTTTTTATTTAAAATCTGATCTTCTTCAAAAAAATTTTTAATTTCTTGTTCTAGTTTATCTCGGAGGAGATTGTTCATGAAGAATGTGTTTCTTATGTTTATTTCACTTCTTTTTGGATGTTTTTCTTTAACAGTTTGGATATATTGACTCAAATTAAATTCAACATAAACAAGGAAAAATTTTTGATATTTAGAAACTTCTTCTTCTAAATATGGAGCTTCGGGTGGGCAAGCCCATGAGTGCCCATAAATAGGGCATTTAAAATTAGGATTCACGCAATAAGTTTGCACTTTCGGATCAAAGAATATATCTACTAATTTAATTTCGAGATATGGCATGAGTTATTCCATCTAATATATTTAAAATGTAGAAATTTTGATAGTTTATAATTTTTTCTCGAGCTCAATTTGGTCTTTATACTTTTGGATCTGTCAAAAAATAGAAATTTTTTTTAAGAAATAAATAATAAATGAGATTATTCGATAATTTAATTTTGATGTGAATAGAATGAAATTATTAAAAGATAAAAAAATTAAAGTGCTAAATGCTTCAAACGAATTTCACGCTCTAGTTTTAAAAGGTTCGGATTTGCTCCACGAATGTATTAATGATCTTATTGAAGGAAAACTAAAGAAGAGCAAATTAGAAGAGGTTATAAAATGTGAACATGATGGTGATGCTGCTAAAGAAAATTATATTAAGATTCTTTATGAAGATAAGAGAGCTCTACCTTTTCTAATTGAGGATCGGTATAGATTAATTAAATATTTAGATACTGTCTCAGATAAATCTGAAGAACTTGCGCGTGGTTTGCAGGTATTTCCTTTTGATTGTTATGACGATATTAAAGAGGATTTGAAAAAGCTTAACAATACATATGAAGAAGCTGTAAAACTCTTAATTGAAATGATTAATCTTATGGAAACAGATTTTAAAACAGTTTTCCAAAAATCCTTTAATATGGAAACTCTAAAGAGAAATGGTCGTGAATCTAAATTCAGGATCTTAGATGTAATATATAAAAAATCAGAGGAAAAATCTCTTCAAATATATTTAACTTCAAAAATCTGTATTAAATTGTTTGATATGATCGGAATGGCGGAGGAAATTAGTGATTTTCTGAGAAGTTTGATTGTAAAATATCCAAGTAAATAGAAAACAAGTAATTAATAAAAAGGGAGAAAAAGATAATAATGGATCCTGCTGTAATTATAATGATATTTCTTGTACTATCCATCATAATATCAATAGCCATTGGAGCTAATGATGAAACGATGGCTCCGCTATATGGATCAAGAATTCTTAATATGAAACAAATTCTCATTTTAGCAGCGATTTTTGCTATTGCTGGTGCAATTTTATTAGGAGAAGGAGTTGCTAAATCTGTAGGTGACAAGATCCTTTTAATAGATTATGAAACTACTGGTATTAGCCAGAGTGCTGTTGTTATGACTGTATTAATCTCAACTGCTATTTGGTTAATATTATCTAGTGCTTTAGGCCTTCCAATATCATCAACTCATTCTACAATAGGAGGAATTATGGGATTAGGATTGATGCTAGGAGGCGGAGGTGGCGTAAATTGGAATACAATACTAGAAATGAGTATATGGTGGTTAATGTCTCCGATAATTGGATTTTCAGTAACATATCTCGTTGTTAAGATACTAAATAAGTATAAACGTAAGTATTTAAAAGGATTCCAGGACTATGAAAAATCAGAGAATATTTATACCTATATAATCTTAGTTGTAATATGCATTACAGCTTTCTCTAGAGCAGGAAATGATTGTTCTAATGCAGTTGGAATAGTTGTTGGTGTTGGAGATGATATTAATCTATCTGCATTATTAATCATGACGGGTATAGGTTTAGCAGCGGGTATTGTGATCTTGGGAAGAATCGTTATTAAAAGCTTAGGCAAAATGACGGAGCTTAGACCAAGTACAGCATTTGCAGTACAATTACCAACAGCAGCAGTCATGCTTATTGGAACTATTCAAAAAATCCCTCTTTCTGGTTCACATTTGCTTGTAGCATCATTAGTAGGATTAGCAAAAGCAAGTAATTCACCAATGAAAAAAGGATTATGGAAAATAGTTGCAATTTGGTTATTAACATTTCCTATGTCAGCAATCTTGGCAATCGTGCTATATTTTCCTATAAATGCTGTATTTTAAAAATATTTTGAATTTATAAAAAATAATTTTTCCATCTCTTTTTAGAGGAAAAAAAAGCAAAAATATTTTATCTTTAAATTTTTTGGTAGAGTTTATTGATAAATCCCTTCTTAAATTGTTTATTAAAGTCTCTAACTATTTCAAATTTATAAATTCAAAAAATTGATATTAATGTTAGATTGAATTTTTCCATATGTTTTCTGTATAACAAGGAACAGGAAGATCTTTCATCGTTAATAAGCCAGCCTTTGCTTTGATTACTATTGGAATTAAATTAGCAACCATTGCGGCTGTGCCCACATCACCGTGGACTCCACCACTAATTTTTTGTTGTATAGGGGGATTGCCAATAATTTCTATACTATCATATTCTTCATGATCTCCGGCATAAGCTACAAAATCTAACATTATTATTTCCTTCTCTCCTTTTTTAGCTATTGCCTTACTTTGCAAACCACAAACATAACCCTTTGGAACAGTTTCTCCATAAGAAGTTATGAATTCTTTTTCTGTAATTATTTCTTTTGGAGGGAATTCTATGATTTCATCATATTGAAAACCGAGAGCAGCAACAATCATTTGAATGGATTGAGTTAAACCAACGTGGCCAGTTATTTCTTTTTGACTAATTTTTTGATGAAATTCCTCAGATGTCAAACCTGTCCCAATCTTGCGTTGGAATGGTTCTCTTCTTTTTGCTGAATTCATCATTCTTGTTATTTTAATTGATTTTACATTTTGACATGGCGCGGTAATTACAATTGGCAATAAATCCATAAGATAACCGGGATTAATTCCTGTTCCTACAACTGTTACATTATTAGATTTTGCTAATACATCTAATTCTTCGGAGATTTTAGGATACATTTGATAAGGGTATGATAATTCTTCACAAATAGAAATTACACTGCTTCCCGAATTTACTGCTTGTTTAATTAAAGGAACAACTTTTTCTAAAGAAGATGAAGTCGCAATTACGACCACATCAACTTTTTCCTTAGAAAGCAAGACTTCTAAATTAGATTCGATTACAAGCCCTAGTTCATCTTCAAAATCACAAAACTTACTTAATTTTTCATCAATGAGCTGAGGATTAGTATCAACTACTCCTTTTACATCAATATTTCTACGTTTGAGGAGAAGGGTTACTATTAATCTCCCCATTGGTCCTAACCCTACTTGAATGATAGTAAACAGTTTACTCATTTTTCCTACCTTTATTTTTAATTGATATTTTTACTATAAGTTATCTTCTAAAATTTTTATTTTACTGAAATTTTTGTGTTAATTTCAGCCAAATTTTGATTGTGAAACAGGATGTGCGATTTCTTCTACTATTTCTTGTATTTTAACTATATGATTATGAGTGTGTGCCATAGAAATAGACCCCAAGCCATGTAACCCTGATACATTCCTATTAAAGAGGGAAAGTTGTAGTAAGGCTTCTCGTTTTTTATCTTTAAATTTAATTATTTCCAGCATTGAAGGATTTTCGATCCATTTTGAAAGAGCATGAAGCATAATTATTGATTTATGTCCTTTAGCTATTATTGGTAATTTTTCTTCCCTAAATAATTGGTTTAAATTATTTAACAATTTATTTCCTTCTTGGTTAATTCTTTGATATTGCTGCTGAGAATCATTCAATATCTCTAAAGTTTTTAATCCAGCAACCATACTAAGAGGATATCCAGAAAAAGTTCCCCCTCCAATCAATACTTGATTCTCTACTTCTGGGCTGGATTGTTCAATAATTTCCATTCGACCACCAACAGCCCCTATTGGCATACCTCCACCAATTATTTTTCCCATAGTCGTTAAGTCAGGGATTACATTTAATTCATTCTGAAATAAAGCATCGGTGAAGCGATATCCCGTGATTACTTCATCATAAATGAGAAGTATTCCATATCGCTTAGTTTCTTCTCGAAGTCTTTTTAAAAATTCCTTTTCAACTGGAAAGCCACCGCCACCTCCCAATACGGGCTCTAAAATTATAGCGGCTAGGTTATCAGAATTTTTGTTAATCATATCAAAAGTATGTTCATTATTAATCTCAAAAGTTAGAATCCCTGCTTCTTTAGCATTAGGGAGTCCTGGAGGTCCTTCTCCATCAAATATTCCGCCTACATCATAATACAATGTATCATTTGCTCCATGCCATCCCATCTGGGCTTTTGCTACAAGTTTCCTATTAGTATATGCTCGAGCTAAACGTGAAGCATACATGGTTGCTTCCGTCCCACTCACACAGAATCTAATTTTTTCAATACCAGGATTACCTTTAATTATTGCCTCAGCTAGATTTACTTGATATTCTGTATTTGTACCAAAATGCCATCCATGAGTTAAAAATTCTTTTAAAAGTTTTTGAACTTCAGGAGGATTATGTCCTAAGATCATAGCGAAATGACCATTCCAACAATCAATATATTTATTATCATCAATATCTTTAAGATAAGGACCATTAGCTGAATTAATGAAAATTGGAAAAGCTCCAATTAAAGGAAGCCCAAATGTTCTGATATTATGAGAGATTCCTCCAGGTAAAACCTTCAGTGCTTTTTGCCATATTTCTCGTGATTTAGGCCTATTTTTTTGATAATAATTTATTTCTTCTTTAGCAAACATATAAACGAACAATCTTCTTTTGTTTACATTTTATAGATGATCAAAATATTAAAATTTTTAAATTATTCCACAATTCTCCAATCCAATATCGAAGATTTTATAAAATCATTTATTAAAGTTTATATATGTGAGATAAATAAATTTAATTTATGGAACGAAAGCCAGACAAAGTTGAAGTTATTGATTTTTTTGGAGAAAAATTCAACAAGAGATCTGTACCTTGTTCTGTAGTTTTGCTAATAATGCTAATGGCAGCACTAGCAAATATATTTGTAATGATCTTATATCCGGGAACCTATTTTAGTCTCTACATAAGTCTATTGATGGTAACTGGATTTGTACTATATTATTCTTATGTTGCTAAAAAAAATCCAGGCAAAATCAGAAAGTTTTCAATTTCTAGTGAAGATATTGAAATTACTTTACCAAATTCAGCTCCCGTTCGGATTTATTGGTCTAAATTTGATAAATTAGAAATAAGAAAGAAAGAATTTAATTATAGACCATTCTACAGATATGAACTTCATTTTATGTATGGTGATTCTGATAAAGTTGTTAATGTAAGTTTATTAGATTTTCAAAAACAAAATTTAGAGAAAATTTTAGTATTATTGAAGAACTTTGCGAAAATAATGAAGAAAGAATTTTCAGCTGTTAAAGAAACAAATATTTCTGGAGTAATCCTTCTTGAAAATTTCAAAATTTAAGGTCGAAAGAGAATTAATCTAGGGTTGCTCCGCAAGTTGAGCAGGTACTAACCAATGCACCACACATAGCTCCACAAATTTTGCAAAATTTAATTGTACTTGATCCTTTTTTTCTTGGTGGTTTTAAAGTAGTTATCGAAATTGGTTGTTCTATTGGTTTAATAGGTTCTGGTATTTCAGAAAGTTTTTCTTTTTTTGCCTTTTTGGTTTCAATTGTAATTTCCTTTCCAAAGAAACCTCCCATTTTAACTTTTTTTGTTTGTACTACTGGTGTAGGTTCTGATTCTTCTAAATATTGCTCTTCTTCAATATCATTAGCA
>JAUWHL010000199.1 GCA_030605895.1 Promethearchaeota archaeon
CACTTTAATAAAGCCCATTGGAAATGAATCGATTGAGGTGATAAAATCATTTTTCGATTTTCCTGATGATTCTGTAATAATATTATTATTTTTATCAAAAATTTTAATCTTAAAATCTTCCTTATAGAGTTTTAAATGTAATTCAGGAGTTATAAGGGAATAATATTTAGATTCTTCTTGAAAATTAACTTTGAAAGAATTTTTTGTAATATCTTTTATAACCATCTCTGTATTATGGTCGGGAATTTTATCTCCGATGACACATAATACTCGATATATCCTAGGTTGCAGAAAATCAATTCTTAGAGTCATATTCCTGGGTTTACGCCCTAGTTTTGGAAGTGGATACATCTCCTCCACTTCCACAGGTATAGACCAGTTTAAATAAACATTATATCCGTTACAATCAAATTCAAAACAGTTATTCTCACGCGATTTATACTTACATTCTTTGATTGCAAAGGCTTTTTTGTTTAATATCTTCTTTTTTAACTTATATATCTCGTGAATTGGATCACCACAAATATCTATTGGATGATCTGATAACCCATAAATCGTATTGGGTTCTGTAAATCTAAAATGCCTTTTCTTGTAAGAAAAAGGATGTTTTATTCTTTCTTTAATCAAATTAATTATTAATTTAAAGGCGTTTATTTGAATTGGCAAATTGACAAACCTTGTAATATGTTTTGTTTTATATTATAAATATACTTAAAAATTTAAGATATAGCGTTTTTTAATGTGTTTAGTCGATTAATAGTACTATTAAATTCAGAATGGATTTTAAAAAAAACTAACTAAGAAATTAAATAACCTCTTTCTTTTTGATAATTAATGGAGAAAAAAACATACAAAATTATCTATGTTATTGGATTAGTCATCACTTTAGCATTGATGTTGTTATTAATTTTTACTGGAGATGTATCTTTAAACTTTACATTTCTTATATTCTTCTGGGTTGTAAAATTTTTGGCTGGTTTTGGTTTAGTCTTGAGTATATCAAATGGTTTCTTATTGATTATGGATAAATTAAGCAGTAAATTAAAAAAGCGGGGTACTATTGTTTTAATCGTAATAGAGATTATTATCCCGTTATTTTTAATAGGGTATGCGATATATAAAATTATTTCAAGTTATACTGAAGCTGCGGCTGTCACCCAAACGGGGTTATGGTTATGGTTTGATAATATTATATATATTTATGGAATAATATCCTTATTACTAAATCTTTACATCATCCCTTTAGCGAGTGAACAATTTCATAAAGCTGTTGAAATAAGTAAATTTTCTTTCTGGAAGAAAGGAGCAAAAAAAGTTGCTAGGAAAATAAAAAAGGAGTATTTTTCATTAAGAAAAGAATATGCAAAAGCTCAAGTACAAGATCAAATGGCTGTAAAAGATATTTTAGATTTATGGCGTAACAAGTTTGCCGTTAATTTGTTGTTGATTTTAGCAATTGGATCATTTTTATTCATGCCTATTGCGTTTATCTGTGTTTTGTATTGGCTTCATTTGTACGTTTTTTATAGATTGCAAATTAGATTATGGGAAAAAGCAGCCCTACTACTTGGAATGATATGGATTGGCTTTATTGCTGTAGTTTTACCATTTTTAAGTTTTCCAAAAGTAGTGGAGATTTGGAGCACTATCGATCCTTACTTTTGGACTGTAAATGTACTATATTTAGTTGGAATTTCTTTGGCAACCTTTATCTTTATCAAAAAAATACTTAATTTACAAGGGATTACTATTAGTGGACTAAAAATACAACTAAAAGATAAAAAAATCGAGAGGCTAGAACAAGAAAAAGAAGAGTTAGAGAAAAAATTAAAAGAAAAAGACTCTAATGTTTAGATAATTCAATTCAAATAACTTAGGCAAAGTTTAAGAAAATTACTATTTTGGAAAAAGTTTAACAATGACTCTTTCTCCCTTTTTCAATCCTTCTTGATTTGGAGGAATCTTAACAATATCGTCGGATTCCCTGAGAGAACGAATCACCCCAAATCCTTTTGATTGGCAGTTTACATATCTCCCCTCGAATTAAAAACAGATAAAGATAATATAAGTATAAACTCCCTTTTTCAACGATCTCTATTATTAACTTCTTCAATAACTTTATTAATTAATTTTGGATGAAATCTGAATTCTTTTGAATTTGCTTGAATATTATTTAAGAGTTCTATACATTTATCTTTATTTATATTACCGATATTAAAAGCTTTTAAAATTATACCTAACGTGCCTACTACTTTAAATCCTTCTGATTTAAATATATTTCTCACTTTGATTTCATTAGATAGACAATAATTAATATTATATTCTTTCGCTAAGGCAAGTATTGAACTTTCTCCTTTATGAATGCTATGTTTTTTCATTATGTCGATTATTTTAACTTGTTCAACTTTCTTTACCAAAATCAGATCTGCTTGAATAAATTCTTTTAGAATATTCGCATCCTGCTTCTGTAATTTTATACCTTGAACTATAGTTTCATTATACACGAAATCAGAAACGAATATTCTTGTAAATTGTTTATTTAGAAGGATTAATTGATTTAGCTTAGCAAGATGAATGAGTACATCAGAATCACTTACCGCTATATCCATATTGAAATTCCTCTTCTAGTTCTAATTTCCCAAAACCCAAATAAATCTCATTTTTTTCTAAGAGTTCTTCCATCTCTCTATAATTAACTTTCAAAATATCTGCTGCTTGACGAAGACTTATCTTTTTTTCTCTATAAAGCTCAAAAACAAGTAGAATAGTAACCTTTTTTTCAGGATCATCATCAAGATAAGGTAATAATTCGGGAGGAATTTCAATTTTTATTGGTTTAGTCATTTTAATGACCAAATTATTATTTTATGCTTTTATTACACTAAATTAATTCAAATATAGCCTTTTTAATTTTATTATTATTTAATCTGATTTTATATTTTAAATTCTTTCTTAATGTAATTAATTTATTTTGGAAAGAGCTTTACAATAACTTGATCTCCCTTTTTCAATCCTTCTTGATGTGGAGGAATCTCAACTATACCGTTGGATTCCGTGAGAGAACTAATTACCCCAGATCCTTTTAATTTTACAGGATAAGCAACAAATTCATTATAAATATATTCAATTTTTACTCTTAAATGATGAAGAAATCCAAGACTGGAAACTGGAACGTCTTTCTTTATAATTGCTGAAAGTTTGATGCGTGGATCAATAGCTATGCAATCCATCATCTTTCTTATAGCTGGGCCAGCAATCTGTAAAAAGCATATATAAGCCGCTACAGGGGTACCTGGTAGACAAAAAATTATAACTTCATTGAAAAACCCTATTAAAGCAGGAGATCCGGGTCGGATTGCTATCCCATGTGTTAGAATTATGCCAGATTCTTGAATGATCTCAGGTAAATAATCTTTTGTACCTACAGAAGTTCCTCCAGTAAATATTATAACCTGTGAGTCTTGAGTGGCATCAACTATTTTATTTTTTATCGATTGTTTTTCATCTTTTACAGTTTCTCCTCTAACAACAGTTCCACCATATAACTTGACTAAATTAGATATCATTGGAGTATTTGAATTATAAATTTTGCCAGGTTCAATAGCATTACCCGGCTCAATTAATTCATCTCCAGATCCGAATATACTTACTTTAGGTCTAGTTCTCACATTAATTTTTTTAAAGCCTAATGAAGATAAAAGAGCAATATGTTCAGCTTTTACTTCTATTCCTTTATTTAACACTTGGGTGCCTTTCTTGATATCTTCACCTTTTTTAGAAATGTTTTTTCCTGGAGTTAGTGATGTATATAAAATTATTGTATTATCTTCAATTTCAGTATCTTCAATTTTAATTACAGCTTCAGCCCCTTTCGGAGTTGGTGCCCCAGTAGAGATTTTAATACCTTGCCCTCTAAGGATTTCAAGATTAGATGCTTCGCCAATCTCTATAACCCCAATTAATTTAATTCTTTTAGGATTTTTAGGAGATGCTCCAAATGAATCTTCTGCTTTAATAGCATACCCATCCATTGCAGATCGATTAAAAGGAGGAATATCCATTTCGCTGATAATGTCCTCTGCTAAAATACGATTTAATGCTTCTTTAATTTCAATCTCTTCAATTGGATTTAAATAGATTTTCGAAAATAGTTTCTCCATAGCATCTTCTAAAGGAGTTAACCTTGAAAATCCAATTTTGCGGAGCTTTTCCAAATCATTTCACTCTTCTTTATTGATTAAGTATAAGATATGCCCTAATTCGGGTATTATTATGTGTTGTAAAGCTAATCTTACAGCATTTGGAGAACCAGGAAGTAAAAAAATAACTTTCTTCCGTTTTTTAATTTTTAAAATACCTGCGGTTGCCCTTGATAACATAGCAGAAGTGCCAATTTCATTGTAAGAAAGGTGTCTAAAGAGTTCTCCAAAACCATCAAATTTTTTTTTCAAACGGGGTTCTATAGTTTCATAAGTGATGTCTTTTGGCGATAAACCAGTACCACCACTAAAAATAATGGAATGGATCTTATTATTCTTCATTAATTCTGTTAAAATTTTATTTATGTGTTCTTCTGAATCTGGTATAATCTTGGTAAAAGTTAATGAAATTGATAGGTTATCATTTAATAATCGTTTCACTTTGGGAATTGTTTTATCTGAAATTTTTTTTTTTGATTTCATCTCAAGAAATCTACTTGTGCTTACTACTATTAGAGCTAATTTTATTTCCTTAGGAGCTTTTTCCTTATGTTGATCATGAACGTATTTTTTTTCTTTCATTTTAATGTACCATTTTTCTAATCAAATATAATTTTTTAGAAGAAATAGACTCTTCTATTATCTCCTCTTTCTATTATTGATTCCAATTCATCTATTTCTATATATCCATCTGCATAGAACATAGTACTTATTGCTTCTGACCCTGTTTTAATAGGAAAAATTCTTTTTTTACCATCAACTTCTTGAATTTTAACTGCTTTAAACTCATGTCGACCAACAGTACTATAAATCCTCTCACCAACTTCTATTTCTTTTGAAAACCTTTCTCTTAGAGGATAACCAGACATTTTTCTTAAAAAATTATCAATAAAGACATAAAAACAACTCAACGCAGATGTTGGATAACCAGGTAATATAAATAATAATTTTTTCTTCAATTTTGCGAAAATCATTGGTTTTCCTGGTTTTATTTTTACCCCATGTATTAAAATTTCAATATCATTATAATCTTCTAAAACTCTTGGACCTAAATCACCTTCCCCTTTAGATGTGCCGCCAGAGAGAATTATAATATCACTATTTTCTAAAACATTATCCATAGAATTCTTCAAATCCTCATACTCATCTTTTACGACACCCAAGAAATTCACTTGAACACCTGTATTTTCAATCGCTTTTTTTAATACTATAGAATTTATATCATAAATCTTACCGATATCTAATTCTTTTATGTCTTGACTTACCAATTCATTACCTGTGCTTATAAGACTTACTATTGGCTTCTTATATACTGATACTTCTTTAATACCACATGAAGCTAAAATACCTATAGTAGCTAGATCAATTAACGTATTTTTTTTAACTATAACATCTCCTTTTTTTACGTCATGTCCAATCTCAATGACATGAGTTCCAGGAGTTATTGCATTAGAAATTAAGACATTATTTTCTTGTTTATCACTGAATTCAACCATTACAATGCCATTTGAGTTTTCCGGGATAGCAGCTCCAGTTGCTACATATGAACATTGACCTTTATTTAGCTCTTTTTGAGGAATATCTCCAGCTTGAATTGTTTCTATTAATTCAAGTTCTATTAGATTATCTTCCTCAGCACCAAAAGTATCCTCTGCAATTACAGCATAACCATCCATTCGTGATTTTCTAAAATGTGGTACATTAATATTGCTAGGTAAATCCCTTGAAATTATTCTATTGAAAGAATCTTCTAAAGAAACTAGTTCTTCATCTGTTACTATTTTAGATATTGAATTCAGTATATTCTTGAATTCTTCTACGCTAATAGTTTTCAGAAACTTCATTTAAGAACCAAAATTTTTTGCTAGTTTACAAAACTCAATAATGATTATTTAATCTTCTATAGACCATTTTTAATGAATCCACTCTGATGTTCCATCATTAAAATCTTCTCTCTTCCAAACAGCTATTTCTTTTTTATACATATCAACTGCTTTACTGATTACATCAAAACCTTCTTTTCTATGTGCTGATGCTACTACAACATAAACTAGGTCTTCAGAAAGTTCAAATTCTCCTTTTAAATGAACGATTTTAACATCCATAATTCCTTTTTCTTGTTTTAATCGTTCACATATTTCAAAGATACTTTTATTTGCTAATTCATCATATGCATCAATTTTCATTCTAGCTACTGGTTTGCCATTTATAGAGCTATCTCTTACAATACCGGTAAATGCATGAATAGATCCTACCTTCTTAATTTTAGGATTTGCCTTTACTGATTTAATAATACTCTCTAATACAATTTCCCCTTTATTATAGATTCCCGATTTTACAAAATCTTCATTATAATGCATTATCTTTTACCCCTTTATCCTCCTGATACAGGTAATAAGAAGGCAATTGTATCACCATCAGATATATCAATTAATAATGGATCTTTCTTATGGATTGCTTGATTATTTATTATGATTGATATCAAGCTATGTATCTTTTGATTTTTTTCATCCCAAATTATACTTCTTAATTTATATTTTTCAAATAAAATATTTAGTAATGCCTCTAAATTGTTATCTAATATTTCAAATTTTTCTTTCTCTTTCCCAGTAATATCCTTAAATTCAGCAAAATAGAGTACTTCTACAATCATTTTATTAACTAGTTTTTAATAAGGCTTAATAATAAGGCTCTCGTGAATCTACTACTTGTTTAACTATTTGTTCATATTTAGACAATGAATGATGATTTAGGATAGCTTCTTTAATATTTTTTCCAAGGTCGGATCGATATAAACATCCAAAAAGATTTCCATCACACCCCACACGTAGTTTAGTACAACCCATACAAAATTCATGACCAGGGGCTATGGTTTCAACAATCACGGAATTAGGCAATGTAAATACTTTCCGATTTTGCATGGAGCCCCTTATTATTGTTTTTATAGCTTTTAACTCAAGATCTTCAATAATGGGTTTAATATCAAGGTGATATTTCTTATAAAACTCACCATTTCCCCCTACTATATCTGAAACCTCATGTAATTCAATTAGTTGTAAAATATATCCATTATTTCCACAAAATTCAATCATAGTTTCTAATTCATCATCATTAAGCCCTTTCATTAAAACAAAATTTAATTTTATTGGGTTGAATCCTACTTC
>JAUWHL010000030.1 GCA_030605895.1 Promethearchaeota archaeon
ACTCTCTTTGCTGCTTGATTATCCCACACTCGATGAGCAGCACCAAGTGAACGCATGACTAGAGTTGTATCATAAACTGAAGCATTTAAAAGCGCTTGTTTCAAATTTTCATGAACAGGACATTCTTGTGTGGTTAAGAGGCGAGTACCTATTAGTGCAGCTTCAGCTCCTAATGCTAAAGCTGCAACTACACCTCTTCCATCTGAAATTCCTCCTCCGGCAACAACTGGTATATTTAAAGTATCAACAGTAATAGGGGTTAAAACAAGTGTCCCTATATCAAACCGTCCTACTGAACCACCATTTTCCCAACCTACTACTTCGACAATATCAGCTCCTAATGAAGCTGCTTTTTTTGCGTATCTCACTCCTGCACATTTATGAATCCAGATAATGTCATTTTTCTTAAATAATGGAATATATTTTTCAGGTGCTTGATGTCCTGAGGTTTCAATAATTTTAATACCTTCTTCGATCATAACTTTAACTAAATCAATTTGCCTAATCGGTTTAAGCATAGGAAATAAATTTAGATTAATAGCAAAGGGATTGTTTGTTAAAGTTTTTAGTTCTTTTAATGCCTTACGTAGAGGTTCAGGTTTACGATACATTGCTGAAGCGAGAATTCCAAGAGCACCTGCATCTGAACAGGTTGCGGTAAATTCAGGGTTGGATATGTTCATCATAGTTCCACAAAAAATTGGATATTTAATCCCTAATATTTCAGTTACTTTTGTCTTTAACATAGCTCATCACTTCAACTTTATTATCAATTTTAATATTTATAACTAATTGAATTTCATATATTATTAATGATTGTAAATTTGTAGAAAATTTAAAATATGATTAAAATAAAAATACGAGACAATAACAAAATAAAATCATCAGAGAGAGAATGGTCTCGCTGGTGGCGCATTCCTAGGCTAATTTCATACGGATTTGGTATTGTTTCACTTTTCTGGTATTTTTGGTGTGTAATTGGTTTAATTATTGGAGTTTTTTATTACATTTTCCTGAATGATAAAGCCTGGAAACGAAATGGAATTGTTCTTGCTTCCGCTGTTGGTTTTGTTACAATATTTGTACATTTTTATAAAGAAATTGCTCCACTTACACTTGTAATTTGGTTTAGTGTAATTTTCATTATTTCATATTTAGTAATAGTAATAATTTTAGGGATTTTAAAAAGAAAAGAAATATCGTATCAAAAAATTCTTCAATGGGCTCAGAGTTATCAAAGAATATCAAATAAAAAGCGTAACGCTATAAAATTAGCAATAATAATCATTCCTATCAGTTTATGGTCGTCTGTGAGCATAGATTTAGGCGTAATGTTTGATAATAGTCCTAAACTCTTATGGTTTAACAACCCCACGATGGCTAAAATTAATGAGCCTTTTGAAATTACTGTGGAAGCGTGGGATTCTTTTGAACGCTTAAGTGCTATTTATAAAGGAAAAGTAGAATTCTCGATAAAATCATATAATCTTTCTAATTATAATCTGATTTTAAATCCACAAGCAGATTTACCAGAACCATATACATTTACGGGACAAATATTTGGATCTGATATCGCTTATGAAATTAGAGACGGAAAAGATAATGGAAGACACGTATTTCAAGCAAGTATTAATACACTTGGTTTTCATTATATCATAATAAATGATAGTATCACAAAAAATACATATTATAGCAATCCAATTATCATTAAAAATTTCACGTCTGCTGATCCATTTATAGTTTGGGGAGATCTTCACACTCATTCTGAACTCTCTGATGGAACAGGAACTCCTGAACATTCATTCTATTTTGCAAAAAATATTGCTTGCCTTGATTTTAATGCATTAACAGATCATGCTGAAATTATGATGTTTAATCCATGGTCGTTAAATCGTCTAGAAACTTCTACTAATGCTGCTTATGAACCTAATAAATTTGTAACATTCCATGGAATTGAATGGACGTGCGTCCAAACAGGTCATTATATTTGTATTTTCAGCGGTAATTCATTATTGAAATCACCTGTACTTGATTCATATTTTACTGTTAAATCACCTAATGCTTTATGGAATATTCTTGATGATTTCACATCAACACATGGAGTTCGAGCACTTGCATTGCCACATCACACCACTAAAGAGGCATATATTCAAGATTGGACTTATACGAATTCAAAATATGTTAAACTTGCTGAAGTATCTTCTGTACATGGAGAATTTCTATTTGAGCCACGTCATCCATTAAGTTATGTAGGCGCTATTGATGAACCTCCAAAATATACCAATGGCTCTTCAATTGTAGATGCTTTTACTATGGGATATAGAATGACCATGTATGTTTCAAGTGACGAACATGATGGTCATCCTGGTCATAGTCTAAGTCATACAAGAGCATATATTGGACATCAACGCCCTTTTAGTTTATGGAATACTCGAAATGAACACCCATATCCTGGGGGATTGACTGCTGTTTATGTTGATAATCTTACAAGAGAAGGGGTTTTTACAGGATTAGAAAACCAAAGAATTTATGCAAATTCGGACCATGGACGTCCAATTCTTATATTCCGAATAAACGGTACAAAAGCTGGAGATGGATCAACATTCATAGCCAGCAATCAAACAGATCATAGAGAAATAAATGTATTTCTAGCTCAAGATGGAGCCCCGGTTGCCCTAAAATCTAAAGCAGCATCAGTGACACGTAATTGGGTTCCAAATTGGAATGCAAATATAGAAATTATTAAAAATGGGAATCTATGGTACACTGAAAAAATATCTTCCCCTATAGTTAACATCTCAATAATCGATACTGAAGCTATTACAGGAACAACATATGAGAATAGTTGCATAAAAAGAGGAAATAATTATTATATAAATCAATATAGTGATAATCCTATTGATCCAAGTACTTTAAATACGGGGGGCTTTGACTATTATTTAATCCGTGTGGTTGGAGAAAATGGAAGAATGTCTTATTCTGGACCTATATGGGTTGAATATTGATTCTTTACTTAATTTCAATACCTAATAGTTTCTTTATATCATTTGTATTTACTTCAGACAAATCATTTACAATAAGAATAGCATCAACAAGTTCTCCTTTATTATGTGTTGTTGTTAGAGCAATTGATTTCATCCCAGCTCGTTTTGCTGCTTCAATACCAACAGGAGCGTCTTCAATCACTATACAATTTTTTGGGTCGATATGTAGATTATTAGAAGCTATTAGAAACACATCTGGCTCGGGTTTCCCCTTTTTAACTTCAGCGGCAGTGATAATATCATCAAAATAATCCTTAATTTTTAAATGAGTTAATAGCAAATCTACATTTTCAGGAGGTCCACTTGAACCTACAGCAAGTTTAAAGCCTTTGGATTTTAGATCATTTATAATTCTTATAACACCAGGTAAAGGTACTAGTTTATCTATAATCATTTCCCTATAATATTTCTCTTTAAGATTAGCCCACTTTTTAACAAGAACTCGATCTACTTCTGATCCAACTAATTTACGAGTAATTGCAGTTGATTGTTGACCAAATGTTTGTTCAAATAATTCTCTTGTGAACTCCACACCAATTTCTTTTGCCATTTTTACCCAGCTTTCAAAATGAATAGGTCCCGTATCTGCAAGAACTCCATCCATGTCGAATATAACACAATAATTACTAAACATAGTTTTAACTACTAAGAACAATTAGATAATAATTATAGAGAATCATTAATTTTTAAGAATTACATAAAGAAATTTATAAAGGCCTGGTAGTCTAGTATGGATAGGGCGCTGGCTTGCGGAGCCAGATATGTGAAGCAATTTATACTTCTCAATGGAGAGCGAGGGTTCAAATCCCCCCCAGGCCATTATTTTTTTAAATCTTTATTTTTATTTTAATTAAATTCATTCAATAAAATCTAAGATCTCTGAAATATTACTAATTTTTCTTAGATTTGGGACATTAATTTCTTTTTCAAAGGGAAATTTATATTTTCTCTCAAGTAAAATGGATTGTAGATTAGCTCTTTGAGCACCAATAATATCAGCATATTCATCTCCACATATAATTATGGAATCTGCATGATCTTTTAGGCCCATTTTCTCGAGAGTGTGGAGAAATATGTTAGGGTCTGGTTTTCTTTTCCCATATTTAGCAGATGTCATTATATAATTAAAATATTTAGCTAAATCATGCTTTTTTAACATATTTTTTATAGTCTGATGATTTGGATGATTGGAAATTAGAGCAATTTTTACTTTCTTTTCTATCAGCGTTTCTAGGGTTTCTCTTGTGTTTTCGAAAGGTTCCCACTCATCTTCTTCGCAGGAATGATACAATTCAGCTAATTTATCATATGTATTCCTATCTATATGATCAATATCATTAATAATATTATCTTCTCTAAGCGATTCTAATACACTTTGAAAAATCAAGGAAGTTGGAAATTCAGTTTTGGTTTTAATGCTTTTTCTAAAAAAATGTTCTCTTCTTTTAGCAAATTTCTTAACAAACGACTCATCTGATATTTCTTCACTCCAAACTTGTTTCTCCTTTAAAATGCCAATAGATTTCAATAATCCTTTTTTAAAACATTCATAATATCTTTGAACTGAAGGATTGTCAAAGTAGAATAATGTAAAGCCGAAATCAAAAATAATTCCTTTAACCATCATCGTGTTAATAATTATAAAGATTGAATCTCAATTTTAACTTATCTGAAATAAAATTTAACTAAGAGATCTTTCGTTTCTGTTAAATACTTAATAAAAAACAAAATATAACATAGTTATTTATTATTAGTGAGAATCTATATGTCAATCGATAAATGGATTAACGAAAAAGATTCAAAAGAAGAACGAATTAGAAGAGAGAAAGCCTTTAAGAGTCTTTCTACACAAGAAGTTAAGGATTTAAAGAAAAAAAAGATTCGAGATATGGTTCAAAAAGATGATCAAAAGACTAATGTAGTTTCTGAAAGAGAAAAATTTATAGATAATATTATTGAATTTAAGAATTGGTTAAACCAGCGGACATATCTAAAAGGGGATCTTGAAAATATTGAAATATGGATAAAAAATTTATATTCAATTGTAAAATATGATCCTGAGCTGGAAGTAAAGTCAACAAATTATAGTGAAAAAAGGAAATTCATTGAAAAATATAAAGAAATTCCACCCCAATTCCTTGATGAGAAGACTAGAGTTGCTTTAAATAAATTAATACATGGTACAACAAGAACAAATTCAGATAATTATTATTTACGAAAATTGAAAAATATTCTCAAAGAAAAACTAAAAGAAGCGGAATATTACGAGATTTTGGATAGACTATTTAGAATATTTTAAAATATTGTAGAAATTTCAATATACTTTTTATTTTATAGAATTTTATATCTTCTATATTCAAAATTAGATACCTCTTAGATTAATATATGTGGCTTATTTGTCCTATTGCTGGTGTTGGCAAACGATTACAACCATTTACATATTCTAAGCCAAAAGCATTTTTGAAAATAGCAGGGAAACGGTTAATTGATCATATACTAATAAAACTCAAGATTTCTTTTCCAAAGGGAACGAATATTTGTTTTATTGTTGGCTATAAAAAAAGACAGATAACTGAATATCTTAAAAAATTTCATTCAGATTATTTTAATCTCCATTTTATAGAACAAAAGCCATTAGGATATGAAGCAGATACACCATACTTTAGTGGCCTTGGAGATGCAATACTATTAACTAAAACTCTTGTCGAAAATGATGATTGTTTCATATTTTTGAGTGATAGATTTCCGTTAGAAGATTATTCACAAATCTTATTAAATTTTCATCAGGATATATCCGATGGTGTGATAAATGTTAAACAAGTAGAAAATCCATCATTTTATGGTGTAGTTGAACTAGATGGAAATGGGACTGTCAAGAGTATCGTTGAGAAACCAAAAAATCCCAAATCTAATTTTGCGGTATCTGGAGCATATTTACTTGGAATGAATATAACTCCACGATTATTTGAACTACTAGAAGAACAGAGTAAGATCCCACTAGAAAATGGTCAAGAACATACTATTACACCAATTATTCAGCAACTAATTGAAGAAGGTTTTAAACTAAAAATTAATGAAATGAAGAAAGAAATCTTAGATTTTGGCCGTCCTAAAAGTTTAATAGTGGGTAATCGTCTATTATTAACAGAAATAAAAATACCAGATCCAACTTATGAAACTTTGTATCAATCTGGTAATATAGTAGATTCAAAAATTGTTCCTCCCGTTTTTATTGGAGAAAATACTAAGATAACTGATTCAGTTATAGGACCAAATGTATCAATTGGAGATAATGTAGTTTTGGATAAATGCATTTTATCTGAATCCGTAATTGGGGATGGAGCAAACTTGAAAAAGATAATATCCTCGGGGAGTATTGTAGGAGATTATACAATTTTAGAGGATTTAATCAAGAAAAGCATTACTATTGGAGATTCTTCTTATATTACTACTTCTAATATGAAGTCTTTTTAGAAATTTATAAAAAAAATTTGAAGAAAAATTACTCCAATTTTGGTCGTTTATCTTGCCATGGAGCAATTTCTTCAAAGGCTTTTGATACTTGAAGAACTGTTTTTTCATCAAAACGCTTACCAACAATCTGCATTCCGATGGGTAAACCAGACTTATTCCAACCTGAGGGAATTGATGCCGCAGGTAAACCACTCATATTAAAGGGGTAGGCATAAGATGCCCAACTAACGATACTTAAGGCTTTATTATTTATAATCGGATAAATTGTCCCAGATTCTAACCATTCAGGTTTAAAAGCGGGACATGGAGTGGTGGGCGTAATCAGAATATCATAATTCTTAAAATATTGATAAAGAACTTCATAAACTCGTTTTCGCTGCTCATTTGCTTTACCGATACTCATTGGATTATTATCTAAACCTAGCCTTATGATAGCAATTAGGTCTGGACTCAAATCTTCAGATCTCTTATTAAAATCCTTTTGTAAATCATAAGCATACCCAATAGTTACTAATGATTTAAAAGCTAATTCAGGATTCTTTATTTTAATTTTTACTTCTTCAACCTCCCAATTGAATTGTTCAAATTTATGAATATTATCAAGAATGTTCTCTTTTACTTCGTTATCCAAAGCTTTAAAAAACCCTAAAGTCATTGAATATCCAATTTTTAATTTTTTAGGTTTATCATTAAGAATTTCAACATAATCTATGTTATCATCTGGGAAAGAATTTCCATCAGCAGGATGGTTTCCTTTCATTACATTTAACATCAAAGCGGCATCTTGTACATATCTAACAATTGGACCATAGTGATCCATTGATTTAAAAGCTATACCAATACGTGGATAACTTGGAATCCGACCGTAAGTAGGTTTTAAACCAAAAACACCACATAAGCTACTAGGGACCCTAATTGAACCACCACCATCTGATCCTAATGCTAATGATCCTAAGCCCGCTGCAACAGCAGAAGCTGCACCTCCACTTGATCCTCCTGAATTTTTTTCTTGATCCCATGGATTTTTAGTCTCTCCGAAAACTTTATTATTTGTAAGAGCCATATGGCCAAATTCAGGTGTATTAGTTTTACCTAAGATTACAGAACCTGCTTCTTTCAACCTTTGAACGACGATATCATCTTGTTCAGGAATGAAATTTTCATATAATTTAGAACCGTAAGTTGTTCGTATACCTTTAGTCTGCATTAAATCCTTTATACTTGTTGGGATCCCATTCAATAATCCTAATTTCTCGCCTTTTTTAACAGCTTCATCTGCTTCTTTAGCAGCTTCTCTAGCCCACTCAAATGTAGGGGTACAATAAGCATTTATTATTGGATTGATTCTTTCAATTCTCTCAATAATAATCTCAGTAATTTCTTGTGATGAAAATTCTTGGGTCTTAATTCTTTCTACAAGATCACAAGCCGACATAAAACAAATATCTTCTTTGTTCATTTTTATCATTAATCAAAATTTATTTATTATTATAGAATGTGATTGAGAATAATATAAATGATTACATATTACGATTATAGTTAAAAACTAAGAATATTTAATTAAATATTGGCTTTTTATCTTGCCATGGAGTGATTTCTTCAAAAACTTTTGAAACTTGAAGTACTGTTAACTCATCTAACCGTTTCCCAATAATCTGCATTCCAATAGGTAACCCATCGTTAGACCACCCACATGGAATAGAGGCTGCGGGATGTCCAGTCAAGTTAAATGGATATGTAAATGGTATCCAAATTCCCATATTTATCTTTTTATCTTCAATTTTTTGCCCATTTATTTCATCTGGAAACATTTTACCTATTTTAAAAGCAAGACTTGCTACAGTTGGAGTTAAGAGTATATCGTATTCCCTGAAAAAACGAGATATTTCACGATAAATCTCTTCTCGTTGTACTTCAGCTCTTTTTATATCCTCTGTAGAATAACCCAACCCAATTTTAATCCCTTCAACTAAATCTGGATCTAGTTTATCTTCCCATTGTTTTAAATAAGGTTTTAAGGAATAAGCAAATCCTGTTGTCCAAGAGATATTCATAGTCGGTTCAGCTTTTTTTATCTTAATTTTAGCTTCTTCAGTTATCCAGTCAATTTTATTAAATATTTGAACAGCTTCTAAGAAGCTCTTTTTAATTTCAGAGTCTAATAATTTTGTATTTCCTAGATTTAAAGTAAAACCTATCTTTAATTTAGTAGGTCTCTCTTCAATTTTCTCAAGATAACTATAATTTGGCTTAGGTAAAGAATATCGATCTGAATCATGTTCTCCCGCCATTACATCTAACATCAATGCGGCATCTTTAACATATCGTACGATTGGACCTTTATGATATAAGGTACCTAAACTAGGATTTGCTCTCATGGTTATTTGAGGTATTCGCCCAAAATTTGGTTTGAATCCAAAAACACCACATAATGCGCTTGGTATTCTTATGGACCCACCTCCATCAGAACCTATAGCTAATGTGCTTAAACCAGAAGTTATCGCCGCTGCAGCCCCACCTGAAGAGCCTCCACTTGTTTTCTCAAGATCCCAGGGATTCTTTGTTGCCCCAAAAATTAGATTATCTGTTACTGCCTTAAAACCAAAAGCAGGGGTATTAGTTTTACCTAGAAGGACAATGCCAGCATCTTTTAATCTTTTTACCGCAATTTCATCATATTTTGGGATATAATTTTCTAATAATTTACACCCAAATGTAGTTCTAATTCCTTTTGTTACTGTTTCATCTTTTATCGATGTTGGGATACCTTGCAATAGACCCAGCTCTTCTCCGTTTTTTACAGCTTTATCAGCTTTTTTTGCCATTTCTCTTGCTAAGTCGAATGTTGGAGTACAATATGCATTGATAATTGGATTGATTTTTTCAATTCTTTCAATAATAATTTCAGTAATCTCCTGTGAAGATATTTCTTGAGTTTTGATTTTTTCTCTCAATTCGCAAGCCGACATAAAACAAATATCTTGATTATTCATTTTTAAAATCGATTTCATTTGATTTTGTAAAATAGTATCTAATAAAATATTAAATATAGTATTACCTATCTGTTAAATATTTAATCTAAGCCAAATAACTTAAAATTTAAAATCAGATTGCCACTTTTTATAGCCCATTTGCCATAGTTTCAATCTTGGTTTATTTATTTTATTATCCACCTGTAGTGCAGATTGAGAGTTGTACATTAGTTCGCGATATCGAGCATAATATTCATCTGCATTTGGATTCTCTTTAGTTAAATCCAAAATTGCTTTTTCAGTAAAATAAAGAATTAAATCTGGTTTTATTCCTGGATTTATTTTAGTCATCTCTAAAAGATTTTCATCTTTTTTATATAAGAAATAGTTTAATTTTGCATTTTCTTCATTTGTAGAATGTTCAGTAATGAAATACTCCCAACAAGCATTAATTTTAAGATGTCTCATTAAATCTAAAGTATTTGGAAAATAAGATTTCAAATTCTTATACAATTCTTCTGTTTCCATCGCGCATTAGACTTATTTTATTTTTTCTAAATTTAGCGGAGTACCATCATAAATATATTTTCCATAAACTAACTCTTGAGGGTAATATTTGCAACCTGCGGGATAAGCAGAATCTTTAATTCCGCCTAAAGAAACAGTGATGTCAACTAACATCGGCCTAGCATTTATATAAATATTCGCAGCTTCTAATTGATTCTTAAAAACCTCAATATTGTTTAAATTAGAAGTGTAAACTACTGCTCTCATGCCATAATTACTCGCATTTGCCAACCTTATTGCATCTTTCATGTCTTTAGCTTTAGTAACAGATCGAACTGGTCCAAAAGCCTCTTCTCGCCATAAGAATGGAGCCTTAGTTAAATCTTCACACAATTCGGGTTTTATTTCTACCAAAGTAGGCTTGTAAAATAACCCATAATCTTCACCAGTATCGATCTTATCACCACCTGTATATATTTTGGCATTATATTTCTTTGCATCTTCTACCATTACCTCCATCATCATCAAGATTCTCCTACTTCCCAACGGACCGATATCCACAGCTGGATCGGTTGGATCTCCGTATTTTAACTTTTCAATTTCTTTTATTAGACATTCTATATATTCATCATATATATCTTGGTGGACTATAATTCGCTTCATTGAAAAGCATTGTTGTCCAGAATTAGTATAACTAGCCATAACATTCCATTTTGCTACTTTTTCTAAATTTACGTCATCCATAACTAAACCTGCATCGTTACCTGCACATTCGAAAAAAAAGTTTTTAAATGGCTGAGTATACATATCAACTCCCATTGATCTATCAACTGTCTTTTTTAGGAATCTACCATAACGTACTAAGATATCCTTTGCCGTATGAGACGATGTAATCGTCATTATTGTTTTAATTAAGGGTGATTTGAGGAATTCATCTACAGCCCATTCTCCAGGAGCTATAACTATATTTAAGGCTTCAAGACCAGGTAAATTCATTTCTTCCATCAGAGAATAAGCTTCTAACATAGTTAGAGGACATGCTGTAGATGGTTTCACTATAGCCCCGTTTCCAACTAAATAGTTTGCACCCAATTGATAGAGGGGAAGACTTAGAGGCGTGTTACGAGGAGAAATGCAAGCGGCCATACC
>JAUWHL010000311.1 GCA_030605895.1 Promethearchaeota archaeon
AAAGAACAAGCAAGAGCAACAGAAGGATAGGGATACATTTTTTTATCTTTTAAATATTCAAGTTTTTCAAAAGCGGCATCACTATGAGATAAAACTTGAGGTCCATGACAAATCGCACCAATAGGTTTATTTGTTTCCATAAAATGTGAGACAAGCTTCTGAACATCTGGAAGTAAAGATAAATATTCTGGAGCTCTACCACCAGGAATGATTAGTCCATCAAAATTTGCAACTTCCTTTTCTAAATTTTTCCAATCAAAATTATCTTCCAATCTGTAGGGGTGCCCGAGTGATTCTGAATAAGTTATTGGTTTTCCTTTTAAAGCTAATTCCCAATCTGCTATTGAAATATAATGTATAGCTGTTTTAATAAACTCCCCTTCCCCTTTACCAGGACAAATGATTTTAACTTCACATCCAAACATTGTGAGAATTGAATAAGGTACCATTAACTCATAATCATCTACAAAATCTCCAGTCAAAATTAGAATTTTTGGGGTCATATTAGTACTTTAAAATAGAAGGTTTAAAAAACATGTCATTATGATCAATGAGAATTCGGATTATTTTGAATCATTTAAGCATTTTATTCTATCTTTTTTTTTCCTTGATAGTAGAATAATAGAACGAAAAGGTTAGTTGTTAAATGGAATATCCAAGGATATAATAAACCTAATTGAATTAAAGCAAGAGAATAAATAATAGATGATACGAGTGTAGACATAAAATGACCCCAATTATGAGATGTAGAATAATGAACCATCCCAAAAATAATTGAAATAAAAATTATACTTATTGCGTAGTTCCAATTTGTATAATAAGTAACGACACTAAGTAGAAAACTTCTATAAATCAATTCCTCAACGAATGCTCCAAGCGGAAAGAGAATTACTAAAGTTAACACCTTTTTGTAGGTTAAATTCCTTGTAAAGTATTGAAAAATTTCATTTCCTCTCCCCTCTTCAAGGAATTTCACGTTTTTTGCGAAATAAATTTTAACTCCAATTAATTTTAACAAGATTATTGAGACATAAAGTAAAATTAAAATTATGTTATGATTATGTTTTAATCCAGCCAAACTCTCAAATGGAATGAAAAAAATAGGTGAATTAAAGTTGAAAGAAACTATGATATTTGCAAATAAATAAACTGGCAAGAAAATAAGAAAAAGATATATAATTTGTTCATTAAAACTAATCTCTTGTCTTCGATCAACAATAAAATTGATAATCACAAATAAAAGAATTATAAAACAGATGAATAGTGGAATAGGAAGGGTTGTAAGTGTAGAATAAGAAACCCATAATAGAAAAATTAAAAAAATGATTGAATTGTAAACAATACTATTTTTAATTCTTCTTTTTGTTTGGTTCTCGATGTAGGTCATTAGAATACTATATGAGAGTAGTAACAAATTGAAATTATATATATTAATACTACATTAAGACTTAATAACCTATATTTATAGGATAAAAATATAGCATGACTCACCCTAATAAATTAGAGACTAAAAGGCTTGTCCTTCGACCACTTACGAAGGATGACTTTAGTGTTTTTTCAAACCTACTAAAAAATAATGATGTATCTAATAATCTTGAATTTATTCTTAAAAGGAAACAAGTGATTAACATCAAAAATTTATTTCAATCACTAATGAACACTGGTGATACTTCTAAACCAATATTTCCACTATTAATTATTAACAAAGAGACAGGAGATGCTATAGGATCGTGTGGATTATTAATTATTGAAGGTGGTAATGAGGCAGAATGTTTTTATGCTCTTCTACCTGAATATAGAGGCTCCGGATTTGCTATAGAGGCAATGAAAAAACTTATAGAATATGGTTTTTCAAAACTGAATTTATTAAAAATTATTGCTTATATTAATCCTAAAAAATCACCATTATGGAAAGTTGCTGAAAGAGTAGGAATGAAATATATGGGTCATAAACAAATAAATGCAATATCTTCTAAAGCTATGTATTATTCTATAGAGAAAAATGAATTTGAAGCTCAACGAAGTTATTAAAAAAATAATTTTAACTAGGATATCCTATTGGAATAATATATAAGGGTTCAACTTTTTTTTGAAGATCCAAAACTTGCTTAACTCTCTCGTCCTCAAAAGCACCTATTGGCACTGATTCTAATCCTAAAGCTATAGCTTCTAAATGAATATTTTGAGCACAGTGTCCTACTTCCATAAAGACATATCTTACGCCCCTTTCTCCATATCTTTGAGTAGTTCTTTCAAAAATCGCACAGATTATTATGTTGAGATACGCTTCAGCAATAAAATGTTGATCCCAAGAAGCCTGTGCTAATTTTTTACTTAAATCTTCATCATTAATTGACTCTAAGATGTGTTTTTCAAAATTATAATGGAAAAAACCCTTATCCTTTAATGTAATATAAATTTTTAGTGGATATGTTGCTCCAGCAGAAGGTACAGTCCTTTTATGTCCCTTTTTCCCCTGTGCAGCCCATAAAATTTGTGAAATTTTATCAATTTCAATTTTTTTATCTT
>JAUWHL010000208.1 GCA_030605895.1 Promethearchaeota archaeon
GTTCATCAACCATTACGACATCGGCTAGCCCAGAGCGAATGTAAAACATCTGACGGGAGAGAGAACCAACGATTTTAGCACCAGAATAGTATCTAGTTAGATCTAATGCAGTACAACAAATTGCTCCTACATCTACTTTACTATCTAAGTTATGTTCTCTCATATAATCAACGAGTTCTACACCGGGGGCAACATTATGACCTATCATTAGAATTGTTGCTTTATTTTCAACATCCATAGTACCCATTCCTAATTCAACGATTGGGACATTTGGATCACCCATTGGAAACCCATACGCCGCAATCTGGACTGCGTCGGAAATCTCCATGCCTACAGAATCTGCTAGTCCTGCTAAAAAGCTTTTAGCCTCATAGTCTAAATAATGTGACTCTTGACCCGTGTGACCCGCAGCTAAGAGATGCGTGATAGTGCTTTGTACCCACAACATCGCAGTCTCTAAATCCTCAAGCGTCTCAGGTTTCATTCCCACTACTAATCGAGTATGTGGCATCTCTACGGCGATATTGTTTCCAAAATTAATTGGCACATTGCCATATTTCTCTTTGAGCCAATGTAGTAGATGATCACCATGAGCTGAGTGGCACGCTGCACCTATACAACAGGCAATCTCCACTATTTTTGCGCATGCCCCTTCTATATTAATACCACACGCCCCTGTTCGCCCTTTGGAAAGGTTACATTTCCCATATGTGCAAAGACAGCACATATCACATTTGTCGTATATGCACTAATCAATTGTGCATATATATCGGCATGTAAAAGGGCTTATATCGTTCCATCATCTTAAAAAACCATGATCGCAGTGTAGGTATATGAGGTGAGGCTGTCGGTCCAAGTGGTTCCCATTCAGTCTCGTCGCCGTATGATACTTTCCCAGTGGTCAATTCGAATCCTTTAATCGTTCCGAGAGGGCCTTTGTATTCATCTATTTTGATTTTAGCTCCTCGTTTTTCCATAAACAATTCACTTTTACTTTTAGTTATTATTTTTTTTTAATTTTATATTTCAATTATTTTTAATTATATTAGTTATAATTAATCCATGAAAATAAAAGCTATTGATTAACTTTTAAAAAGAGTATTCGCAATTTAGTTATGGATATTTAGTGTGAAATTTCAAACTAATATCAAGACTTTGTTCTCATTGTAAAACTAGCTAGAGTTTATAACCTCTAAACATTTTTTAAAAAGATAAACAAAAAAACTTTAAGTCATAGTTGAAAGAGGGTGCCAAGCCACTAAATCGATGTTTCCAGTAGCTATTCTCACCTCTCGGGGAAATTCTTCAATTGGAATTTTCTTTTTAGACTCAGTTATCAATGTAATCAATTAAATTAATTCATATGTGAATTATGCAAATTACTCTAAAGCTTCAATAATTTCGTTTGAAGATAAAACTTTTGCAAAACCCTTCCTTAATACCTTCAACTCAGGTTTTTGCATTTCAGGATCATCGGTGGATGTAACATCGCTTCCGAATATAACTTTGAAGCTCCTTTCATACGCCTGTCGTGCGGTAGCACCACAACAGAAATTTGTTAGTGTTCCACTTATTATTACAGTATCTTTTCCCATATTCTTCAAAATTGTCTCTAAAGGTGTGTCATAAAATGCCCCATAGGATGATTTTTTAATTATTATTTCACCCTCCCTGGGGGCAAGTTCGTGCCAAACTCGTCCTTCCATATAGAATTGTGAAAAATCAATGTCTAGCTCTGAATATAGTCCGGGCATAAACTTTCCCGTTATAGGACGATCTAAATAGTTATGTGTTTTTGAATAAACTGTGAAGATTACAGGAATATTTTTTTTCCTGCAGTGTTCGATTAATCTCTTGATTCGAGGAACTTGCCTAGTTGCTTCTGGTACCCAGTCAGGTGACCAATGAGGTTTCACAAATTCATCCTGCATATCAATAACTAATAAGACACATTCATCAGGTGTAATTTCAAATTGCGCATTACCTTCATTATACGCTTTTCTTGCTAAGTTATATACATCTTGTTCAGAGAAGCTTCCTACTTTCATTTTTTTTCTCCTCATATAGATTAATTTTTGAATATTTTTTTATATGCTGAAAATAGGATTTAATAATCAAAATATATTTTGATTTATAGCAACCAAGAAGATTAGAAAGAGAAATTCTGTAAATAAAAAGCAAAAGCTCGAAAATAAGAAGAAGGTTTTATTTTAATATTTATTTTATTTTTTTTATATTTTCAAGGTGAATCCCTTGGTTTCCAAAGAAAAAGATTTAGAATTTGAGTTCAAACCTAAAGTGTAGATAAAAAACCTGAAATGTTTTCTTTGGAATCCTTGTCTACTAGACGATCCTCCAGTTCTTCCGCTATGAAATCAAACTTGTATATGCATCGTTCATTTCCTAGTAAAATGCATTGGATTTCTTCACCATCAGCATCAATTAGTAAAGTCTCAAGAAAGCCACTAAAAAGCCCTTGATAAATAAGACATAAGTTTTTTGCCATAATGTTGTCCTTTTCCTCAGAAGCCAATGATTCTGAGACACTAAATAAGATAAACTTTTTTTTGAATACCGCTGTTAATTCTCCAAACCCCATAAGTTCTAATGCTTCTAGATTTCCAAGAAGAACTTCTTTTCTTGTAGCCATTGTTTCTGAACTCCAATCTTTATTATAGAAGAATTTCTCCATATATGCTCGTCCGAGAGTCTTCCCAACCCAAATAAGGATATCATCTGACCCTGCCCCCGCAAACTCGGTAAACTCGATTAGATCAATGGGTCTTAACATCAACAAACGTAAATCCTTCTTTTTATCACCTAAAAAGAGTTGTCCTAACTTCTCATCAATTTGAATTTGTAAGTCTTTTTTAAGTCGCTTTGACAATGTTTATCCCCAATTTAATATTTAAAGAGAATTATTAAGTTTTTATTTCGTATAATAGAAATTTAAATGGCGAGATATTTAAATTTAATGTTTAATACATGAAAGCTCAATAGTTTAACAAGATTGAGAATTTAACGACGGCATAATATATAAAAAATTCTAATTTAAGAAGAAAGCAATTTAAAAATCGCAGGAATTACATTATCAATATTGAAATTAGTTTTTACTGAGGTAAATAAGAAATTCCATTTTCGGCTTTTTATGTTATTAAAATTGTAAAAACTGGTAAGTTCTTCCTTTAAGTTCTTTAGTTGTCCATCATTATTTTCTTTAGAGAGACTAACTAAATCGGTTTTATTTCCTAAGATGAGTAGAGGTGTTCCATTTAATTCATCCTTGTTTAATACATTCCAAAACTCATTTCTTGATTCTTCAAACCTTCTTTGATTAGCAACATCAATCATATAGAGAATAATATTAGAATCTTGAAGTCCTTTTAACCATTTTGATCTAAACGCTTTTTGTCCAGGCATATCCCATACCGCAAATAATCCCTTTTCTTCTACTGGGATATATTCAATATTGAATTTCCTCGTTGGGGTAAAGAAATTATCGTTAAACTCACCAGTTTTTAATCTTCTTACTAAGCTTGATTTTCCCACTTCATCAATTCCAAAAAGGAAGATCTTGAAAAATGTTTCCTTTTGATAATGATATTCAATTTCAGGAGGTTTTTCGATTACTTCATCGCCAAACCTTCTAATATCAATAAACATAGAGATCAGGAAATTATCAACTTCGATTTCGTCATCAAAGGAGTATCCATTACCATTATTTAAAAATTCATTTAATAATTCCTTAAATATTTCCTTATAATCATAAGGATTGTCCTCGTTATCAAAAATTAAACCAATTATAATTTTACCATTAATACAAGAAGTATATATATTTAAATCATTAATATATTGAGCGATTGGCTCAGCAATTTTAAATTGAGTTGAATTTATTTTTTGCCAGCATTCATCTTTATCATGGCCTTTTATAATATTATTAACAAGAATTTTATCTTTAATACAAATAATGTCACTAGGGTAACTATAAATATTTAGATCTTCTAAATCCCTAATTTTCTTTCCTTTAAACAAAAATATGTTAAGTAGCAACTAAATATCAAAATAGCTTAATTATATATGTTTGAAAATAAAATTAACTTAAAAAAAGTTTGGAATCTTGCTGATTTTATTTACATTTAAAGTTTTCGGTTTAAATTATAAAAGACATTCCCTTTCTTGGCATTTATAAAAGAAAGTTATAACAAAACTTTAAAAAGTTGAGAATTTATATTTGATCTTCCTTTTCTTCCTTGATTTCTTCCAAAGATTCTTCTTTAGTATCTTCAGTAATCTCTTGTTCAACCTCTTCAGAAAGTTCTTCTTTAGGTTCTTCAGCAACTTCTTCTTTGGATACTTCAACGGGCTTTTGTTCCGGTTCAGCGCCTACAGGAGTATCACATACAGGACAACGACTCCACCCTGGTCTTAAACCATATCCACATTTAGCACATTCCTTCAAACTATCATCTACTTTCCATTCTGGTATGTCTAAGCCCCCTTGCCTTTTACGGGATAAATCTTGCAATTCATCCTCAGTCCAAACCTCCATTCCATCAGGCAACCCCGTTCCGCGTTCAGCTGCAAATTTACCTAATTCTTCTTCTGTCCATGCTGGCATATCTGGTTTAGTGGCCATCCGTTTTTGAGCTTCTTCAGCCAATTCATCTGCAGACCAAGTTTTTAATTCTTGACCACCTGGGGTTCTAACTGCACCGGGTTGTTGAGCTGCTACTTGTGTAGGAACATCAGGCTGTTGAGATGGGACATTGCAACATTCAGCAGAAAATCTTAAAAAAGCTTCAAAACACCTTGAGTATTTATTAGAGTCTTTCCCTTCATCAGAGATTAATATTAAAGTGGTTTTATCAGCAGCTTGAGGAATCGCTATACAATATACGGCGATATCTGAAGCAATTCGTTCTGATTCGATACCAGAAGTGATCCGCTCCAAAGTATTCATTAATTCATTATTGTTCATTAAGAAATCACAAATTGGATCACCGTGTCTTTGATATCCTTCATGATATTTTGCGAGATGGTTTTTTGTTATTATAGAATCGAAGGAATTAATTATTGCACTAATATAAGAAAGGTTTTGAGATTTTGGTTCTTTTTGAGATTCATCTAGTTTATACCCTCCTAAATCAATAGTTCCCATTATAGGGGCAAATAAGGGTTTTTCATTTTTCATTTTCCCAAAAATTATCGGACGCGAAAGAACACATTTAATTTCTCCATAATAAGCAATGGTATTATCTAATAATTCTAACTTCTTATCAAAATTTATACGAGGGACTGTTCGAAATAATAGATCTACCCATGGCATTTCTTTTACGGGGATTATTGCAACACATGTTTTTTCAATTAATTCTCGTAGTTTTTTAGTATAATGCTTCAATTCTTTCTTGATATTCTCGTATTCTTCATTTTTTAACTCTTCCTCTGCTTTATTTTCAAGTTCTTTAAATTTTTCTTCATTTATTTTAAGATTTCCTCCAAACGCTTTGATTTCTCCTATTATATTATCTTTCATAATAGATGCTGCGTTTTCAATCGTTTTTTTCTGAAACTCCGTGAGTTCTTGCTCTTCACTGGAAATCAAGTATTCCGAGGGATCGAATTCTAATTTGTTCAAAAAAATATTATATAGCTTTTGTTCTGACAATTCCTTTACCTTTTTATCCTAAATTATTTTGATTAAAAGATATTTATAATTATAGCAACGGATTGTATATAAAAATTTAATTGAATTAAGTATAAATTATTTGAAATAAACCTAAACACATACGGGTTCCATTCCGTTAAGATCCAGAAAAGTTGGATTACTTGGATTATACTTTCACCTCATAGAGGAGATTCTCCCTCTAATGACTTATTACGATGGAATGAAGTAATTGAGAATATTACTCGGATGGCTCAAGGACGTCAGGATTTTCTTAATGTTGTAAATTTAGAAGAAGAAAATTTAAAATGAATTATTTTAGTTTGAAAATTCCTAAAAAATAGAATATTTCGTTTAAAATAGATTAGATTATAAATTTGTTTAAATGTATGCTTAATTGATTTAAAGAATTTTTGAGGATAATTAAATAAATGAAATTTGTTTATTTTATCCCTTATTTTTTTTATACTTTTTCATTTTTAATTTGAAGGTTAGTAAAATTTTTTTAACCAGAATATATAATAATATAAACTCTAAAAATATCATTAAATTTGAGGAGTATAGAAACATTTTAAATATTAATGCAATAATAACCTATTTGGAATATTTAAGACATGACAAAATAGTATTTCTTCAAATATATTAATGCGATAAAAATAAACATTTATATATCAATGTGTAATAATTTACTTATAAAATAAGTTGTGGTTTAAGGCGGTAAAATTTAGAATAGCTTTAGTCATTTTGCTGAATTTTGATTTTGGCAAATTTAAGAAATGAAGTAGTGTGATAATATGAAAATTGTAACTGTCAATATTCCTGAATCTTTTCTCGATAGTATTGAAAAATTAGTGGGGGGAAATGGGCTATATCCATCTAGATCCGAGTTAATTCGTGTGGCTGTAAGAGACTTCTTGCTTCGAGAGCTAAAAATGGCTGATAACATGGCCAAATATAAAGAAACTGAAGTTGAAAATTTTGATGATG
>JAUWHL010000315.1 GCA_030605895.1 Promethearchaeota archaeon
AAGTATAGGAAGTGTCCCGTTTGCAAAGGACATCGCGAATATCCAGATTGCTTTTGGCCTGAGGGTTTATGTGATTATTGTGCGGATTATATCTTTACCGAGCCGAATCTCTTTAAAAAATATTTGAAAGCTGTAAAAAAAGGCTATATTCAGCCTGTTATGGATGGTCATGCTTATTTCTTTTCCAAGAATTAGTATTCTGTGAAATATAATGATATGTATTCCTATTTGTTTTTTTTAAAATTAAAAATTCAATAGCAAAAATTTATAAATTTATGATAATACGAATATCTTTAATATTATAATTCATAAGTTTCTTTTATCAATTTAAGATTTTATTAGATCTTTAACGAGGTTAACAAATGTCGAATTTCCGTGAAAAAATACACTCAAAAGAACTCATCGCTACGTTTGATGACGTATTAATACTACCCGGATTCACGAATTTCTCGCCTGCTGAGGTGAATATTTCTTCAAATTTGGGAAAATACCACCTTAATCTTCCTATAATGTCATCGGCGATGGATACTGTTACAGAGGAATTAATGGCAATAAATATGGCTTTACATGGAGGTTTAGGTGTTATGCATCGTAATTGTTCCTATGAGAGACAATTAGAGATGGTTAGAATTGTAAAGCGGGCTAGATCTTTTGTAATTGATGATGAACATGTAGCAACCATAAGTCCTAAAGAAGGAGTGGCAAAAGCAAAATTCATGATGGAAAACTATAATATTAGTGGTATTGTGGTAGTTAATGAAGATAAGAAAGTTTGTGGGATTTTTACAAAAAGGGATATTCCATTTTTTCAGCAGGATATACAAAATGGGACTATAAAAGACTATATGACTACGGATGTCATCTCAATCAAACCTGGAGCATCGAGAAAAGAAGCACTAAAAATTCTCTATGAATCACGCAAAGAAAAATTACCTATTATCGATAATAATGGTTATCTAAAAGGATTAATTACAAAGAAAGATTTAGCACCAGAATTTCCATTAGCTACTAAAGATGAAGAAGGTCATTTATTGTGCGCTTTAGCTATCTCTCCTAGATTTCCTGAGTCCTCACAAGCTCAGAATATGTTAAAAGAAATTGAAAAATATGTTGATATTTTCTTTATTGATGTTGCTGATTTTTTCAAGAAGGATGACATTGAAGGTACAGTAAAACTGATGAAATTTTTAGAATCTGATTTTGTTCTAGGTAATATTGGGACATATCAAGCAGCAGAATACTTAATTTCGAAATGTGATTTTGTAGAAGAGCGTGTTATTGGATTAAAGGTGGGAATGGGCTCTGGATCGATATGTACAACCTCGATACAAACAGGAGTAGGTGCTCCAACTCTATTTGCAACAGCTCAAGTTGCTGATGCTATACAGGATTATAACAAAAAATTATCTTTAATCGCAGATGGAGGTTTTACTAAACCAGGTGATTTACCAAAAGCATTTGCTGCTGGTGCTGATTTAATAATGTCTGGACATTTCTTTGCAGGTACTGAAGAATCTCCTGGTTATATTGATACCATAGCTGGGAGAAAAGTAAAAGTATACCGAGGTATGGGAAGTAAAGAAGCGAGAACATTTGGTTATATCTCAGACCGTTATATAGAAGGCTCTAAAATGCTAACTGAGGGGGTATCTAATTATGTGCCTTATGTAGGAGATGTAGCTAGAGTTTTAGCGACTTTAAAAGAAGGCTTATCGAATGGAATGATTTATGCGGGAGCAAAATCTATTAAAAATATGAAAGATGCTCAATTGGGAATAGTTTCCGTCGTAGGGCAAAGAGAAACCCAGCCCCATGACCTCATAGGTAAATTTTAATATTAAAAAAAAAAATAAAATTAGGAATAATTTATGGGCTTACCATAAGTTGTTTCTTATCAAAATCTTCTGGATCTCCACCTTCTTCAAGGAAATCTACATAATTTTTAAGACCTTTTAAGACTAAATCAGCAGCTTTTTCATAACCTTTTCTAAGTTTTTTATTTTCAAATTCGGTCCAGATTGTTACTTCAGTAAGATCTCCTTTTGGTTCAACGATATAACCTATTGAATTCATGTCGCTGTTCTCCATATGCCAAGTAACATGTTCATTTTCAACACTTTCAGTATCAACAATTAAAATATCTCCTACATTCGATTTTAAAAGAAATTTTTGGCCCTCTTCTTTTTCGATAACTTCATTTAAGACGGGATTCCATTTTGGCCCTATTTGCCCATCTATGACAATATCATAAACGTTTTTAGGGGTTGAATTAATTTCAATTTTATTTTCGATTCTCATTTAAATATTACCTCATTTGATTTCGGATAAAATTATGTCAGCATTGCTTTTATACATTTGTGTAGGTACATGAAAATAAAGGTGTTTTTAAATTTTACAATCTTAACCCTAATTTCACATATTAATGTTCTATTAATTAATTTTTAACAATAGTAAACTTTTCTTTGTTACTAACATTTTTAATTATATAAAGAAAATAGCTCAAATTGAATTTGTATGAAAACTATAAAAAAAGCAATTGTTAGCGTGTTTGACAAGAGTAGAGTCATTGAGTTTGTTAAAACACTAGTCAACGAATTTGGTGTTGAGATTTTATCTACAGGTGGGACTGGTAAATTATTGGAAGAAAATGGAATTGGTTATGTTAAAATTTCTGATTACACCGAATTCCCTGAGATGTTTGATGGTAGAGTAAAAACTTTACATCCAAAAATAGAAGGAGGAATCCTTTTTCAGAGAAATAACAAAAAACATATTCAAGATGCCCAGAATTATAACATTCTTCCAATTGATATGGTTGTATGTAATTTATACCAATTCAAAGAGGCTATAGAAAAACCAGATACTACTTTGGAAGAAGCTCTGGAGCTAATCGACATTGGTGGGCCAACTATGATACGAGCTGCCGCCAAGAATTTTCCCGATGTAGTTGTTGTCCCAAGCTCTAAATATTATGACCAAATTCTAAATGAATTAAGAGATTCAGGAGGAATTAGTATTAAAACAAGGGCTAATTTAGCACAAGATGTTTTTACTATTATGGTAGACTATAATGCAGCAATTTCTGATTATTTACAAAAATATTATAACCCAGATCAAATAATGGGGGAAAATTCCATTAAAATCTTTGAAAAGGTTCAAGATTGTCGCTATGGTGAAAATTGGGATCAAGCAGCAGCTTATTATAGGGATTTATCTATGAAATACGGATTACATAATTTTAAAAAATTGAGTGGAAAGCAAATATCATTTAATAATTATTTAGATATCGATTCCTGTATACAAATTCTTTTAGATTTTGGTATTGAGTATTACACAACGGCAATTCTAAAGCATACAAGTCCTAACGGTGTAGCAATTGATAAAAATAACCAATTAACATCAGTGAAAAAAGCATTCAGCACAGATCCTTTATCCGCTTTCGGAGGAGTCTGGGGAGTTAATAAAAAGTTAACAAAAGAAGTAGCTAATTTTATTGTAAAAAAAGAAAAAATATTTGTTGAAGTATTAATGGCACCTTCCTTCGAAAATGAGGCACTAGAGATATTACAACAAAAAAAGAATATGATTATTATTGAATATGGAGATTTCCTTAATAAGAGAAATGAGATATACGATAATCTCGAAATCAGAAGCGTACTGGGAGGTATCCTTGTTCAAGAATATGATAGTAGATCTGTTATTAAGAAATGGGATGTAGTAAGTAAAAAAAATGTAAGTGAAAGAGAAAAAGAGGCGTTAATCTTTGCATATAAAGTTTCTAAATGGGCTAAATCGAATTCAGCATGTTTTGCCCAAATTTATGATGATGGGGTCTATACAATAGGAATAGGAGCTGGTCAACAAAGTAGAGTTCATGTGGTTAAACTAGCTGTCCAAAAAGCAATTGAATTTGGCCATGAAGCAGAATTAAAAAATTCTGTAATGGGAACAGATTCCTTCTTTCCATTTCCTGATGGTCTAGAAGTTGCGGTTAGTGCAGGGGCAAAAGCTATCATAAACCCTGGTGGATCCATAAGAGATGAAGTTGTAATTAAACGTGCAGATGATTTAGGTTGCGCTTTAGTATTTTGTGGTAAGAGAGTTTTCCGACATTAAAATCTCTTTAATATTTCATAGTTTAATATTAATTTGGTTTTAATTTTTTATGATTGAATCTTTTGCTATGAATAAATTTTTACTCCAAAAATTATAAATAATACTCAAACATAATAATTACAACTCAAAAAAATCAATTTATAACATTTTTTATGAGGAGATTATATCTAATCATATCTTAATAAGGCGGAGCTCTTTTAAAAATGGACTTTTTTTTCAGCAACTTAAAAGAAACACTTGAAGCGATAAATAAATTAATAGATAATAATGTTAACCTCGTAAATACTAAAAGAGTTAGAAGATGTAATAATATTAAATCTTCAAATCGCTCTAAGATTAATTTCATTTGGAGAGCATTAAGATATCTTGAAGAAGAAGGAATTTTAACACCAAACGGAATAACAAATCCTAAAACTTATAAGATAACAGCAAAGGAAAAACTAGATATTGATAAAGTACTCTCCCAAATTGAGAGAAATAAAAAAAATAGGCCTTAGACTAAATTTAATTCTGTTAACAACTCATTTAATTTATTTTTTGACTCTTTATCATCCAGATTGTTAATTAATCGTTTTTGATAAAATATTACGTTTGGATATTTCAGTTCTAATTTATTAAATAGCTTTACCCATCCATTAAAGTTATTGAGAAGCTCGTTCACTTCAGGATCTTCTTCTAAAGACATTATTTCTTCTTTTTTTTCTTTTGAAAGACTAGTTTTATATTTTTTGACACTAGTTCCTTGATCTCTTAACAATTTCTCATTGGTTCTTCTGATAAATGACTCCAAACCACTTCTCCAATAGACATATTTATCATTTATTTTGTCTATACTTTCTTGGATGATTTTTATCTCTTGTGGATAGATTGTTTCTTGTTCCTTAATTAGGATTT
>JAUWHL010000028.1 GCA_030605895.1 Promethearchaeota archaeon
ATATTTAGATAAAGAAACTTTACACAAAACCCATACGACTTATTATAAGAAGGTAATAAAGATTGAAGGAGAAATTGAAACAGCATATTTACAGGTGATTGCGGGTACTTGTGCTAAAATTTTCGTAAATAAATCATATATAGGGCATACAATTACGAGACATTCACTTAATTTTATTGTAATAGAAAATAATATTCAAATATATGATATAAAGGAATGCCTTAATCAAGGAGAAAATGAAATTAGAATAGAAAATACTGATTTTATAGGGGGTATAGGTCCTATCAATATTTATGGTGAAATTGAACTAGTTAATAAAGAGCGAATTGAAATTGCAACAGATAAAAAATGGTTAGCTACAAGAATATTGAATGAAGATTGGAGAGGAGTGAAGAGTTTTGGCAGACCTCCTAAAGTTACAGGAGGATTGTATTACCCGGATTTTAAAAATTCTATCCATTCAAAAGAAAATGATGCTTTAGCATTTTTAAATTCACTAGTGAGTAGAAAATCAAAAAAATCTTTTTGGATTTTAAAATTGGTATTTAGGCTATTCTATCGGTTTAATATCTTAGAATAGATAAGTAAATTTGAATTTCAGTATTAACATCAAAATTTATATGTACTGACCTTATAGTAATTTTAATAAAAATATAATTTATGGTTTCGTAAATGAGTAATCAAGAGCGAGAATAATAATTATATTTGACTTCTTTGAGATAATCTTAATTCCATAACTTTTTTTTATTTATTCAAATAAAGCACGACATATCTTTTTGAATAGACTTCTTATTATAATCTGAAGTTAGCAATTCTTCTAGCTCTGGAAATTTAAATGGGAAGATATTCTCAAAGGCTCTTTTTAGTAGTTCAACATATTTTTTTCTATCATATTCATGCTTCTTCTCATCATATAAATCTGAGAGGATAACTTTTTTTTCAGGGAAATTCGGATCCGCATCAGCATTAAGAATAATATATCTCACATTTTTCCCCGCAGACGCTACTACACCTGATCGTTCTAACTGTCTTGCTGCTACAGCTTGATAAGAATTCACTTTGTATGCCGATGGTTTTCGAGATATTTTCTGACGAATAGTAAGTTCATCACGAGACACTTTTCCAGAGTATACCCTCTCTACAAAATCATAGAGCTTTTTCTTTGCTTTTGGAATTCTTTCTTTAAACTCATTAACAGTCTCTGCACCTTTAAATATATCAATGAATGCATATTGTGCATCTTTCACAATTTTTGGTATATCTCTACGCCTTACTTCAATGCCTCTCACCTTAACCTCACCATTACTTTTTATCCCCCAATAATGACTAAGGGCTGGAACATCTGGTTCTGCTCGGGAGGGCAAGAAAACGATTATATTAAATCGTCCATCCCAGCTCATTGGAATTTTTAAACGTTTAGATATTTCTTCGGCAATTTTCTTTGTTAACTCTTCAAATTCTTCTGGAGTTCTTCCTTTCGTATCTTGGAGCCACAATGAATCCACAATTCCATGAATAATTCGACACCCATGCTGTTCAGCAATCTCAGCAGAACGCATTAAAAATTCTCGAGCAAAAGCACAAACCGTTTGGTGAGCTTCTATTTTTCCAAAACGGGCGTTTTTAAAACCTAAGTATCCAAAACTGACCACAAGTACCCATTTCAAGGCAATATCAGTGAATTTATACCTAAGATCATCATGAGTTTTATTATATTCTTTATACTGGAGACGCTTTCCCAACGGTAAGCTTATCGATTTCGAAATTATTCCTTGTCTTTTGGAACAAATATGAAAACCCCCGCCCCCTGGCACCCTAATTCCAGTTCCATCATCTTTGCAACATTTACAATTAATTGTTTCTGAAGAAATGTTAAAATTAGCCATTAAAGACGGATACATTGAAGAGAAATCTATCTCTACAACTTGATCAAAGACCCCGATTAATGGTTCAAATATATGACCCCCCCTATCATTTGTGATTAAGTTCATACCACTTCGAAAATCTTCTGGACTCTTCTTGAAAGGTGGGATAAGATGATCTAGTTTATATGCATTATAGTATTGTATCGATTGAAGAGCACCTCCTATAGTTACTCTACATAATCTTTGCATAGGCACCCGAGAGATTCTCGCAACTTCAATGACACCAGGTATATTTCCCTCACTAAAGTGCAAACTACCATAAGTCGTAGTGTCTAAATGAAAGCGCCCCGTAAAGTAGACTTGTGTTTTAGAACGTCGCATTATAATTCCATAAGACATATAGTGATCTGAGTTTCCTGAAAGATCAAAGATGCAATTTCTAAGTGGTGTTCTAGTGCGAGAAAAATATAGATCCTTTGAAACTCGATTTACTGATGCTCGAGCCGCTAAGTAAGGAAATACAAATTCATCTCCTCCATGTGTTAATATAATGTCAGGATCCAATCGCTCAATCACCTTACTGATTGTTTTAATGGTTTCAGCTTCATCAGCTTTATCAATTAGAATCTTTCTTTTTCTCTGTCCATCTGCTCTTGGGATGTTGGCTTTTTCATCTTTTTCAACAATACTAACTTCTGCATATGCCAGAGGGTCGTTGTAATATGATCTCATTCCACGTTGCTGTATTTTAATATCCAGCCATACAGCTTTTAGAGGAGGCAAGTCATAAAACAATTCTTCGTTGTCATCTTTTAATTCTAATGATAATAAACGCATTGAGCGCTTGTTATTTTTTTTCTTCTCTTCAAGCTTGACCTTGAAACCACACAAAGACATTGGAAATAGATCATTTACATAGAAATACATCTGAGAGATTGGAAGATCTGTATTATATAATATAAAAAGACCAATTTCATCGATTTCTTTAATTGTCTTCTTAAACACCGAAGGTTTTACTACAGAAACTCCAAATATTTTTGTTTTTTCATGTTCTTCGAGTTTCACGTACTTTTCACAGATTCTTACATCCTTCACATTATCGTGTGATTTGAGAATCTGTTTTAATCTCTTGAAGTCTTTGCCAGTATGTCGTTTAGGCACAGCGAAGAACTCGGGGTGGAAGTCATGCAAAATTTGTATTATCTTTTGCTCTTTTACTGTTTTCACCCAAAGAATGACTCCATTGCTATAAGTAGTGACATCTAAAAGCCAACCATCAAATTGATCCTGGAAATCCAATCTCTAACCTTTTCTTTTTATCATTTCTTCTAATTCTTTTACTTTCTCTTCTAACATCTCGATTTTTTTTTCTTGTTCAACTGCAAAAGAGATGAATAAAACTTCTGATAACATAGGACGTGCACTCATACTACCTGCATCTGCGTGTATTCGAGCAAAATTCATCAATTTATCAAATATTTTCTGTTCTTCTGGACGCAATGCTCTTTTGAAGTCCTTCCAGCTTTCAATTTCATGCTCCAAAGCAGGTCTAAAAGAAGGTACAGTTCTACCCATTTTTTATTTCATCCGATTCTGTTAGAATCCAGAGAATAAGTATTTCGGAAAATTAAAAGGAGAATACATTATAGATTTTCTAATTTCTGAGGTAATCTAGTTCATTTAAATTTATTCATTCTAAATAAATACAATCCTTAATTACTAATTCTTACAAATTAGATTATAAATAATGGAAGTATGATAGAAATGAGTTATAAAATCATTGATTCTCTTTGTTATGTCCCTACTGAAGAAGTTTTCATTGATCTCTTAGTATCTTTACCTCCACAAATGGCAAGATATCTAAAAGATGTTTTTGGTCCAAGAGTAGCCCCTCTCTTAGGAATTACAGCAGAAGAACTCTATGAAATGAAATCAACACTTAGCACATCCAAACTCAAGGAAGCTATTAAACCATTTTTACCCAAAATAAGAAGATTAACTATGCCTATTGAAGATTTTGTCGATCAACTCAACAAAATGGGTGTAGAAAAAGCAGTAATCTTCAATTTAGATGAAGAGACTCCGAGTGGTATCGCTGGACTTCCAAATGATTATTATGCCGAAATTGTGCGGAAATTTCCTGAAAAATTCATAGGATTTGCAGGTATTGACCCTTTGAAAAAAAAGAAAGCTGTACAAGAAATCAAAAGATCATATGAATTAGGTCTTAGAGGGATTGCCGTTAGACCATTTATGTTTCAGATACGACCAACTAACAAAAAAATGTACCCAATATATTCCACATGTGTTGAACTTGATATTCCTATATGGTTTCATATATCCATTAATTATTCAACTAATTCAATGGAAGTTGAACGCCCAATCTATCTTGATGTTATTGCTCAAGACTTTCCTGATTTAAAAATAATCGCAGGACATGGAGGATGGCCATGGATAAATGAAATGATCGCTGTTGCATGGCGTAATCCAAATATTTATATTGATATTGCCTCTTATTTACCTAAATACTTTGGTATGCAAGGAACAGGATGGGAACCTCTAATGCACTATGGTAATTCAATTTTACAAGATAAAATCCTATTTGGCTCTACTTGGATGTTCATGGGGTTGTCTATAAAGCAGCTTGCAGATGAAGTTATGAAATTACCCCTAAAGGAAAAAGTAAAAGAAAAGTGGCTCTATAGCAATGCCGCTCGACTTCTCGGTATAAAATGAACACAATATTTTTGAGTTAGCTCTCTTTGTCATCACATTCGGGACATTTTATTTCATCGAAATCTTCTAAATCACTCCTCCAAACATAAATTATGCCATTTCCCTCACATAATTTACATTTTTTCATGTCTCCCTTTTGATATACAAAATAACTCACTTTTTGATTCACCTTCCAAATGAAATAAAGCCAAAATAATAATAGCTAGTTCCAAAAAAACATGGGTAATTTACCTATTTAAATATTTTTATCAAATTTGAATTGTGAAGAGATATAAAGCAAAATTAAATAACAGCAAAATACAATAATTTAATGCAAATAAAATAAAGGATTTGAAATTTGTTATGACTGAAGATTTAAAAAAATGGCATGCTCCTTGTGGAATTTATTGTAAACGATGTCCTGGTGTAGAATCTTTTGGATGCAATGGGTGTCGAGAGCAAAATGGGCAAATCCTCAAATTTCCTGTTTGTAAAACCTATGAATGTGTTACAAGTAAAGGTCATGAATTTTGTTATGAATGTGCTGATTTCCCATGTGAAATGTTGCAACCAATTGTAAATTTTGAAATCTTTGCTCCTCATAATTCCAAAGTCTATAATTCTGTTATGATAAAAAAACTAGGATTAGAGAGATGGAATAAAATCTGTGATGCAAAGGCTACACTTTATTACCAAGGAAGAAAAATTCAATATGGTGGTGATCCTCTCACTCTTGAGGAAAAAGATCCAAATATGTATAAAAAGAAGGAGAAAAAGGACTAAAACCTATAATTACCTTCAAAGATAATCATAATACCAGAGTTTAATAAAATTATTAATGAAAAATCAAAGTTTTAGATTATTATAATATTTTTATTCAATAATTCTTAAAATAAAATTTTATATTGTCAGTTATTCATTATAATATATCATGGTTGATCAAAATATACTACTAAATTTCATTGGTATGTGCTTCGAATCATTTATCATAATTTTTTCCGCAGTTTTACTAGTATTGATATTAAAAAAGTACTTAATTAAACGTCATAAACTAACTCGGTTGCTATTCTTAATTTTCCTTGGCTACTTTATCGCAATCCTCTTTTCTTGGTTATCAAAAGTCTTTGTTGTTACACAGTTAAATGTGGTACAAGACGGTTCTATAATTGCGTGGATGTATAATATAATAACGGATTTTAGATTAAGTGAATTCTTTGTAACAATTGCCATTTTCTTATCTTATATACTAAAAGTTAATGTTTTTGAAAAGGGATATAAAACTCTACAAAAATATGTAATAATAATTTATGGAATTTTCAGTTGTGTTTACGTTTTATTCATCTACGAAAATGGTAATACATTATTAGACATTATAGCGTTCTTAATTGTTTTCATATATATGGTTATGGTATACGCCCCCTTCCTAAGAAGAGCGATAGAATCCTATCGAGCTGTAGAGGAGAAAACTTATAAACAAGCATTTCTCTCATTGGCAATCATGTCATTTAGTTTTATGTTGATATTTCTAAATTTTGCGATTGATCGAGTATTAATCTTTTTAGGGAGCCCTGGTTTTACAGTATTTTATTTTCTAGCGTGGATTTTTGCGATAGTTGGAATTTTTGGAGCATATTATGGATATATCAGACCGAAATCTAAAGAATAGTAATTTTAAATTTGTTAAAAACTAAATATTAATTATTTTATATTTTTTTTATTTAATTAACTTTAAAGTTAATTGGAATATATGAAGCTGTGATTTCTGTGGAAAAGATAATACAAGATATTTGGATACTAAATAAAGCTGGCGCTGTCTTATATCACCGTGTTTTTGAAAAAAATTTAGATGAACAATTGATTGGAGCATTAATGTCTGCATTGAATCTATTAGCAGAGGAATTAGAAAAAGGAGGTTTATCTAATTTTGAGATAAAAGATAAAAAATATACTATTATAAAACAACATGAAATATCTTTTATTGTTAATTCCTCGAAAAAGACTAAAGAGAAAAAAGTTCAAGAAGAATTGAAAAGTATTGTAAATAAGTTTTTCAATTTATATCCAAAAGAAATGCTTAATAACTGGGATAATGATTTAAGTGTTTTTGATGATTTCGAAAAGCATATTGAAGATAGTTTGCAGGATACTATAGATAAATTTGAAAAAGCTTTTTGGTGAATTTTTAAAACCAGGAGTCTATCGTTGTGTTCTTTAAAGGCACTTTTTTCTTAGGTGCACGGGGTTTCCACTTTCGCAACCTATTTTCAGGCAAGTAAGGATGCTGAACGAGTGTATATTCTGCATACCGTTCATCATCATTTATCATTACTAGCACATTTCCAAAATGAGAAAGGATTTTACCCCCCTTTGGTCTGAAAAGGGAATGTTCGTGTAAAGGAGTCGTTATAATAATGAGAGGGTTTGCCTTCCAGAGAATTGATTTAATTCCATCTATTGTACCTAGCAGATCTTCGAAAGTCTGTTTTTCATAGCTTTTGAACATGGTTGTAATCCCAGAGATTAGCACAACTTTCACATCTTCAAGTATAGAAAGTCTATTCTCCAAAATCTCAACCATTTGATCCCAGGTGAAAGCCCGACTTATTAAGATATTTTCTAAAACCTTCCGGGGAGATAAGTTCTGTGAAACTGCAAACTTGCTTACATTATAAGGATTAAACCGATTATTTCCATCTATAAAAGCGACTCTAATACCTTCTCCAAACCCTCCATTGTTAAAAGACTTCTGGGCAATAACTGCCGTTGTTAATAAAATGTTGGTTGTTAGTTTCTTGTCGCCGTAGAGTAAGTAAACTAAATCCCGGTGAAATCCCCCAGAAAGCAACTCGTCTAGAGTTGTATCTCCGCTTGAAATGAGTGGTAAATGATTATTCCTCTTAAGAACCTTCAGTCCTGAATCAAACATC
>JAUWHL010000136.1 GCA_030605895.1 Promethearchaeota archaeon
GAACCAATCGGAGATTAGATATTGAATCACATTGAAAGGAATTATCAGTTTGTAAAAGAGAGAATGATCCACCAAATGGAAAATTCCTTAGCGCTTGGGAGAAGTCTCATCGATACTGAATTAGATACTGGTTTTTTAAACTTCATAATTAAGCCGATTGTTAAAAGCTTTTATGATTATTGGGCAAAAAATGAGGCAAAGTCTGGAACCTTAAAACAAATCAAAATTACGTTAGATTCTGGTAAGCAATTAGCGCTTAACGGTAACACAAAGCAGAGTTTTGATAAGATAATTGAACAAAATTTTCCTAAATATTTCAAAAATGACCAAACTTCTCGTATGGGTAATATTGGACATAAAAATTTTGAAAGATTTAAACAGAATGCTAAAGAAACATTTATAAGTTATTTAAAAGAATTGGTAAAACTATTAGAAGTAGCAGAGGATGTAGAAAATTATGGAGATTTGTGCCGAGTAGCATTTAACTCAAAGGAAGTAGCTGAAGAGAACTTAATGAGGCAATTAGAATTTACAGAAAAAGGTATAAAAATAGTAGAAGAAGACCCCTCCATTCTTAAAGTCCCTATAGGGAAGAAAATTATTGTAAAAGCACTTAGACGGGGTTTCGAGTTAACTAAAAAAGAGTTTATTGAAGCACTTAATGATACATACAATCAAAAATAATTAAATTTATGAAAAATTTTAACAATTGTTTACATTTCTAGTTTTAGAGAAATTAACTTTATTGAAATAATCAAACTTAAAAAATACTATAGAATTTTCGAGATTGGAGCGGAACAATGGAATATATAGAGCGAAATTATAAAATCTTAGAGAAACGGATGATTGAGCAAATGGAGACATCTCTTAATTATGGAAAAGAATTAATTGATTCAGAGATAGATACCGGTGCTCTAAATTTTGTTGTAAAGCCTATTATAAAATCTTTTTATAAATATTGGTCAAACAATGAAGCAAAGAAAGGTACATTAGAACAAATAAAAATTACTCTTGATTCGGCTAAAGAGTTTATAATAAATGGGAATAACTCGAAAGGGCAATTGGATAGAATTATAGACCGAGGTTTTCTTATTTACTTATCGCATGACCAAACAAGCCTGCAATGTAAGAAAGATCACCAGAATCATAAAAAATTAAAAGTTGTCACAAAAAAATGCTTTATAACACAAGTAGAAGAAAGTATCCTATTTCTAAATATAAAAGATAATGTTAATAATTACAACGAGTTATCTAGAGCAGCATTTAAATCAAAAGAAAATGCATATCAAGCTTTAAAACGTCAACTAGATTATAATGAAGAAGGAATTAATATCGTTGAACAAGATGATTCTATCCTAAAGGTTCCTTTTGGAAAAAACATAATTTTGAAAGTTCTCAGAGCAGGGTTTGAACTTACAAAAAAGAATTTAATTGAAGACCTTGATGAGATTTTTAATTAATAATTCTCCGAATTTTGTATTATAAGTCTAAATTAATAGGAAAACCTGAAGATATCTTGAATGAAACACCTCAAAAATTAGAAGGAAAAAACTATTTACGCTCTATTTTTTTAAATTTGTTAATTAGTGCTTTTATAATAATTTCATATGTATATATTTCTGAACCTTTTGGTTCAATCTCTAGCATTTTCGTAAATAATCAAGAGTTTTCAGTTCAATTTGGAATAACACTTCTAATATTCACTTTTTTTTCTATATTAGCAGGTCCAATACATGGGTTAACCTCAGGATTTCTAGGGGAATTGCTTTATCAACTAGCTTTTTATGACACTTTTTATCTAGAATGGTGCTTTATTGTGGCTATATTAGGATTATTATCTGGAATCTATAAATATCGACCTATGAATTACTTTGATCCACTAAAAGTTTATTATACTTTTGTAGCCTTAATCATTGTTTCCTGTATTATTTTTGGTTTCATTATGGTTATTCAATTTTTCTTATATCCAGGTCAACTATCAGCTGAAGTGATAATTTTAAATTACGGGTTTAAGTTCTTTCTCCAAGCACTTATTTCAATTATATTTATTGTTCCTATTTTATTACTTATATATGATAGAGTCCTTTCTAAAGAAGAAAGTCATTTGTACTATATGATCTTAACTCATCATCCACTTTCTGCTAGTGATCACACATTCTATCTTAAATTTGGAAGAACAAAAATTTATTTATGCTCAAGATGTTCAGGTGTAATACTTGGGGGCTTATTTGCAATGTTTGCAACATATTTAATAGCAAAAATTTTCCATAGTGAATTTAGCGCAGAATTTGCTTTAATCATGTGCCTAATCCTACCAGTGCCAGGGTTAATTGACTGGGGCTCGCAAAGACTTTTATTAAGAAAAAGCACTACATCATCTAGATTATTTACTGGCTTGATTATCGGGTTGGCTTTACATTTTATGAGTCTTACATATAATTATTATTTTTATACACTACTCATTCTAACAGTTTACTTCACAATATTTGGTGTTTTGGTATTTTTAGGTCATAAGAAGGAAATGAAATTATTAAAAGAAGAACTGGATAATTTTCCTAAAGAAGGAGAACAGTAGAAAAGATTTAAAAAAAAAATGCAAAATATTATTTTTATTCATGGCCTTGAAAGCTCAGGTGATGGATTTAAAGGTCAATTATTAAGAAGAACATTACCAGGATGTTTGACTCCAAATTTTACACCATATACACCACAAATTTCAATTAAAATTTTATTAAAAGAACGTATGAATCAATTAATTCCAATTTTAATGAAGAAAGTAAAGTGGATAATTATTGGATCAAGTTTTGGAGGTTTAATGGCAACCTTATTTACATTAGAATATCCTTCTAAAGTCTCTAAATTAATTCTACTCGCACCCTATTTGTCAAATATTATATTAGATCCAAAAAAATATTCTCCTATAGATGTTCCAGTTATAGTATTTCATGGTAATTATGATGAAGTTGTTTCAATTAATCGATCTCAGATGCTTGCTGAAAAATTGTTCACAAAACTCATATATAATAAAGTAGATGATGATCACTCACTTAAAAAAACAGTTGAAGCTTTAGATTGGAAAAATATAATAAAAAATTGATATTTTAATAAGAATTTATTTTTGAATAATTTAAAAATTGGACTCCAAATTTTTTTAATTCAATTAAAATCTCCCATTAATTAAGAAATAAAAAAAAAAAAAAAAGTTGATTAAAATTGGAATGGGAGAATGTTATTAATAATATTGGTTTCTGGTATAATGTTTTTATAGAATGGTATAACTCTGCCCCAATAGTAGCGCAAGTACTAGCAATTATAGGTATAATTACCTTATTAGCATTAACAATAACTCTTGTATATTATATCATTAAAGGAATAGCATATTTAGTATATTACATTTTCAAGGGATTGTATTTGCTTCTAAAGTATATTGGTTATGGTTTTTATAGGTTAACTGAAGGTTTTTACTTCTTGGTTTCAGGGAAAAAAAAGCCCTCGAAACAGGAAATTTCACATAAGAATATTCAGAATACTACTATAAACCAGAATAGTTATATCTTAGAATATTGTAGTGAATGTGGGAGAAGAATATCTGAAAGGATGAAATTACATTTTGGAAAAAATGGAATGGCATTCTGTGAGAACTGTGGAAAACAGTTAAATCTAAATCACGCCCTTAGGACTCTAACTGTCTCCCATTAATTAAATTAAACATCTTTTTATACAAAAATAATTAAAGTAATAGAACAAAAATATAATTATAAAGGTGTAGTAAAAGTATATGTCAAAGAAGGTGTATGTATGTAGGGAATGTAATTTCAAAATTCCTGATGAACTTTCTCATTTAATTGAAAGTAACATTCAAGTTTTTTGCGAACGATGTGGTTCACCTTTTATTATGGAAGGGATTACATTTAAACCCGCTACAACCCCATATCGAAAATTTAAAAAACCAACTCTTCAAATATCTCAGATTAAATCATCTAGTTTAGAAAAAGCTATTCAAACGTTAAACAAAATATCTTTTATACCTTTATTTATTTTTACATGTATTTCTTTTGGATTGATAGCGGAAATTGCTATCAATTGGGATGCAGGTCTCCTATTTGATCGAATTATGCATGGTTTACTTGGATTATTTATCTTAATTTATGATAGAACACATATTGCTCGAAAAGTAAGGGAGAAAAAATACAATGATATTTTTCTTGATGCGTTCTGTTGGGGAATATTAGGTTCTATTTTATATGGACTAGGAGTTATTATCCTCATTAAGGGTGTTCTTATTATGATCTATGTCATTACAGATTCTAATAATGAGCATTTTAAAAAATATGATTATGGTTTGCTTGCGAAAAATTCATTAAATAATTTCTCTGCTAAAGCAGGTTTTGTAATCGTACTTTTTGGTATATACAGAGTATTTTCAGACAGAATATATCTCCCTGAATGGGATACTATAAATATAGATTTACCATTTGGTATCCTAGCTCCTGCAAGAATATTCATTTATCTTAATTTTCTACTTTTCGCATTAGTAATTTTAATTATTGATAGTAGATTAAAGAATGATCTCAATAAAAAACAAAAATTTATGCTTGGAGATGCAATTAAATTTCTCGTTTTAGGGATTCTAGGAACAATTTTTTATGCAGCTGGTATTTTTATACTCTTAAAAGGAGTCTTAATATTTTTCTTATTTGTTAGTAGCCCTACAGAAGAGATCCAAAAAATACCAATAACTGAAAAACAAGTATATTATGCTCCAGCGCCTCCAACACCCCCGAGTCCTCCAATACATCCGATGCCAGCTTATAAAAAAATAGAAGAACCACAAAAAGAGATACCAGAAGAGCGAGCAGTTGAATTAAAAGAAGTAGAAGAAAAACCAGTCAAAGCAGAACCACAAAAAATCGAAGAAATTACTGTCAAAAAGCTTGAAAAAATCCCTATCAAAATAGATAAAAAAGAAAAGGCAAAGAGGGAAAAGGAATTTAAATTAAAATTGCATGATTCCCTTTTACCTGTTAAAAATGAAAAAGATAAGAAATTAGTCAAAGAATATTTCGCAAAAATATTTGCTGTCTTATCAAAGGATTTAAGGAAACAAATAATCGATTTAAAAATTTCTAAAAAGGAAAAGAAAGAATTATTGGAAGAACTTGTATTCTTAACAAATGAAGAACAAATAAAATATATCGAAGCTATAGTTAATATGTATAAAGAAATTCCTAAAAGATTAATTGCCAGGATTCGTAAACTTCCCAATGTTCGACCTAAGCATTATGACAGAATTTTAGATCAATTAAAATATATGGATTATGAAGAACAAATAAAATTTGTCCAATTCTTAGAGGAAAACGCCTAAAGATGTCGATGGAAAAAAGGAGAGAGCCCAGAGGAAATAAGGAAAAAGAGTCACTCAAGGATAGTTCTTTTAGGCGTCTTGATTTTAAACCATTGCAAGAAACAGTTGAAGTAGAGGAAAAAGCATTAAAAAAAGAGGAAATTGTAGAAGAATTAAGCGAAATTGAAAAAGATATTTTAGATATTGCTAAAGAAATTTTAAAATTAAAAAGATATGATACTGAATTTGAAATTGAATCAGAAAGCCAAATACAGAAATATCCAATAATAGAAAAATTATATGCTAAATGTATTGCTAAACTTTCATATAGAAAAGGATATAGTAAAGAGGAAATATTTCTAGGTATTCGGGAATTAGAAGAGAAGAACTGGATTGTAACAAATGAGAGGCGTACTAAATTAGAGATTCTTACTAATGAAAAACTTGTTAGTATCCTTGATTTTATAAAAGAAAATCCAGGAATTCATGCAAGAGATGCAAAAATTGGGATCGAATTAGAAATAACCAGAACTCCATTTTTAAAACATGTAATGACTCTGGAACGATTTGACCTTATTAGATCTAAGAAAATTGGAAAAACTCTTCATTATTTTTTAAGTGAAGTACCAGAAGATTATGATAAATTTAAAGTTATTTTTCTAAATCCCTTGATCCCCAAATTATTAGAAGAAATATTTAAGGATGAAGAGGTAACAGTCTCAAAAATAGCTGAAAACCTTGATAATATGTATTCAGGAACCATATTGTATCATATTAAAAAATTAAAAGATCTTAATCTTCTAAAAAGTGCTAAAAATAAATCTGGTAATAAAATATTTTTAGTAAATTTTGAGCTCTTGAAGAAATATAATGATTTTTTTGATGAACCAGATTTCACTCAACTTCTAAAAGGGCTTTAATTTTTACATTTCATTTATATTACATTATCTAACCCTTTAAAAATTCATATTTTATTCTAGGTAAAGTATTAATCAGGATTTTAATTGCATTATCGATTCCATTCTCCATATCAGGATGGATCTCATTTGAATTAAGCAAATCATATTTTGGATGCCCCGGTAAATCCGAAACCGAAAGGACGGAAGCAGTTTTTAAATTATAGAGTTTACATAATAAGAATAATATATATGATTCCATATCAATACATTGCATATTTATTGAGTTTAATGCCCGGATAAAATCTAAACTTTCGCAAAATAGAGCATCAGTGGTCCATAGATTAACTTCTTTAATTTTACCGGGATACATTTCAGCACCCTTGGTAAAAAACAGCTCTCTTAATGTTTCATTGGGTTTGGATATGAAAATAGTTTGATTCCCTGTAAACAAATTTTGAAATTTTCCCATTGGATTTGGAATTGACTCTAATTCATTAACTAAAGAAGGGTTTTCTCTAAAATATTGAGGACTAGTTCCATCATCACAAATAGCTAACTTTGGGATTACTATATCTCCAATGTTAATTGGAAGGTTAACATTTTCTATTCCTCCACATACATCAATTCTAATAATAATTTTTGTTTTACACCTTCTTAATGCTTCTACAGCCATCGCGCAATTTGGTGCTCCAACTAAAGAACGAACAATGCTAACTTTTACATTATTTAATTCACCGTTATAAACTCTTCCGTAATTACGTTTGTTTTGTAATTTCTGTAATAATTTTTTCATTACAATTTTAATAGCAGGGAGGATTACAATTTCATTTACATTTGCAGGTTTTGTCTCTAAAATCATCCTCACGATTTTTTCATCAACATCAATGAATTTCAATCCAAAATTTAACAATTCACTTTTTATTCTGTTTAGCATATTGGATCATCTTATTATTTATCCTAATTAACCAAAAACGTAATTTTAGTTATAATCTAAAAGTAGAACACTAATTACTTATATACTTATAATTTTAAACAATATAATTTAATATCTTAATAAAATACATTTATTTATATAAACTAGTGAGAATTTTGATTTCAAAGTGGTTGTTTAATGAAAAATAGATTTATCATTAATAACAGAATCACAAATGAATTTGTTGAGACCTATACAAAAACAACATATAGAATTGTTGGAGAAAATAAACATTCCTCCGTAAAACCATGCCATTGGCTTGAACAGCGATTAATGACTGGAAGAAATAATAGAAACTGCTATAAAGAAGTATTTGGAATCCAAAGTCACAGATGCTTACAAAATACACCTTCTTTACCTTTTTGTAATCATCAATGTGTCTTTTGTTGGAGAGATATAGAATCTGGATCTCTTGGAAGTGAATTCATTGTCGAACCAGATGAACCTAAATTAATAATTGACGAAATGATTCGACATCATAGAGATATTATTGAGAATCACTTACCCCTAAGACGTTATCTTGATAATTATGAAATAATGATTGATATCCTCTATTATATGCTTTTAAATAATCATCAAACACATAGTAGAAGTTCGCTTAGTAATAACATTCATGTATCAAAAAATAAAATTGAACGAGCTACTACTCTTCTCAAATCTCAAAAATATATTAAAACAACTGATCAATCATTAGATAATTTTAGATTAGAAGATGATATTAATTGTTGTATTGATTCTAGAAACGAGCTTGAAGTATTAATTAATAGGGTATTAACTACACCTGATGAGATAATACAAGCGCATAGTGAAGCAATGTCACCAAATCATGCAGCTATTTCTCTCGATGGGGAACCACTATTATATCCAAAAATCTCTGAATTCGTTCAAGAATTCAAAAATCGAAATATGACTACATTCATAGTTACTAATGGTACGCTGCCAGAAAGTATTCAAAATTTAGATCCCTTACCATCCCAGTTATATATCACATTACCAGCATCTAATGAAATCGTCTATAAGAAAGTATGTAGACCTATGATTAAAAATGGGTGGAGCAAGATAATGAATACTCTAGATTTGGTAGATTCTTTATCTTGTAGAACCTTAGTTAGGTTAACAGCAGTAAAAAATTTGAATTTAGATGACAAGTATCTGAATGATTATATTAAAATTATTGAGAAGGCAAACCCCAACTTTTTTGAAATCAAGGGATTTACATTACAAGCAAAAGCTCTATTAATAAACCAAAGATTGAAAAGCGATAACCAAGTTCAAGATTATTTTCCTGAATATGAATATTTAGAACATTTAGCTCTAAAATTTGAGGAAGTTAGTGGATTTCCATTAATTTATAGAAATAAACCAAGCAGAGATTTCTTATTCGCAGTAAATTGGGATCCTAATAAAGATCCAAAAATACATAACCCTTAATAATCCAATTTAAAATTATTTTCTCTTTATATTTAGTTAGCCTTTTATAATTACTCTTTTTATCATTTTATTATATTGTTCTTTAAAATCATCAATACCTTCAACCATTTCTTTAAAAAATTCTAACCATCTTATTTCTGCCTCATTATGAAGTCTCCAGTGTTTCAAAGGAAGTATATAGAAAGGACTTAATTCATAAAGAAAATGAGATTTAACAAATTGCTCTCCCTCATCGGCTTGATCGAACAATTTTTGTCTCTCTTTAATTTGTTTATCTAAAGAATCTAATATAAATTGTTTTCCTTTAACCATACCAAAAAGTATTATAAAAGGAGTTGTAGCATCAATATCAAAATAGGTTTCTTGCACGTGATTAAGAAAATAAGAAATCTGTTCTTGGAATTCCTTTTTGCCTTTATTTAACAATTTATAGATATTTTGTTCGGGTCGATTACCCTCTTGTCTAGAACCTACTTCTTTGATAAGACCATCACCTTCGAGTTGCTTTAATGTATAATAAAAGGAGGCATTTGTAGCTCTAATATAATGATCATATCGCCATTCTTTCGCAAAAGAAATGAGCTCATAACCACTCATAGGCCTAGGAATTGTACTCATTACACCCAACATAACTGTCTTAAGGGATGTATATCTTTTTTTTGGCATATTTTTTCTTCAAATCCTCTTTCTCATTTATATTTTTGATTATTTGATTTAGTCAAATTTAAATAGTTAAATTTAAATATTCAACTTTAATTATATATAGTGGCTAAAAATATTTAAAATTTTAGGTGATGAGTAAAAAATGTTGAGTAATAAAAATAAGGAAAAAAAAAAAGATATTATTGAAAAAAAGAAAGAGATCGTTCAATCAGAATCTTCTTGGAAAGATTATATTCTTTCAATGATATACGGTCCTTTATTAATTACCCAATTTATTTTGGTCTTTTTTTTCTATAACTTCTATCATCTTGAGATCCTTGCTTGGATTGGTTGGGGCTTTATTATATTTTTTCTATTGTTCGGTGGTTTGCCTAAAAAAGAATTTAAAACTAATGGTGAAATATCTGAGGGTAAAGGTTTTATTAATACTACGAAGCTTGTTGATACTGGTGTTTATTCTATTATTCGACATCCATTATGGTTGTGTTGGATTCTTCTCAGTATTTCTGTGACTCTAATGTCGCAACATTGGTTAATGGTTACGTTTGCTATTCCTATATGTGGTTTTGTTTATGGTGAAACATATCTTTTAGATAAAGGACTTGTTAAAAAATTTGGGGATGAATATAAAGAATATAAGAAAAAAGTACCAAGAATGAACTTAATATTTGGATTTATTAAATATATATATATGAAAAATAATTGAGGTTAAAAATTAAATAATGGAAAGCAACACATTTGAAGATAAATCTAAGAAGAAATTTAGTTTAGTAAATACCATCTTTACAATAATATTTACAATATCTTTCATAATTCAAATAATTCTAATGTTCATGTTTTTTAACGAATTGGATTTAATTATTTTAATTTATATTGGATATATAATTTGGGGATTTAGTCTTTATTTTGGTTTAATTTCTTTTTGGACTTTCAAGAAACGAGGGGAAGTACAAAAGGGAAAGAGTTACATAAATACAACAAAATTAGTAGATAAAGGTCCATATGCTATAGTTCGTCATCCGCAATATTTAGGAGGAATATTATTTACTATCAGTATTACTTTATGGACTCAATTATTAGTAAGTCTAATCCTTAGCATCATTATTATAGTTTTAACATATCAATGGACATATGCAGAGGATAATAACCTTATTGATAAGTTTGGTGAAGATTATCAGAGATATAAAGAGAGTGTCCCTAGATTGAATCTGATTTTAGGGTTGATAAAGTATAGAAAAAACAAATAGAAGAAATAAATAAATATGGAGATTAAAATTCTTCTATTTTTTCAATAATATATGCTATTACCTTTTTTATATTAAGTATAATGAGCTCAATTTGGGAAGATAAAGTAAATATAAATAAGTATGGAGAATTCATTAACTAATAAATGAAAAAAGTGAAGATTTGGGAAATTATATAACAAAATTACTTAAAAATTTTTGAATTAAACCTTTTAATTTGCTAAGATTTATTTTTTTTAAAGCTGAAAATTCCAAATATGGTATTTCTGGCTTTTTTTCTGTTCTATAATCATTCAAATGAATCAATTCCAAACCATATTCTTTTGCGGATTCAATAAATAAGTTTATTATTTTTCTTTTATCTAGATTAGAAACTTTATCAATTTT
>JAUWHL010000148.1 GCA_030605895.1 Promethearchaeota archaeon
TTATTTAATAATAAAATCAAGATAAAAATGGTTTTTTAAATTATAACAATAGCAGGGCGTCCTGGTAGGGCTTGAGAGGATTTTCTTAAATTTGAATCTTTCTCTACCACAATATCTACTTCACAATTAAACCTTTTTTCAATTATTGGTTTTATTTCATTGAAAAATTGAAATTCTTCTGATGTATCAATATATTGTTTGGAATACTTTCCAATATTTTTAAGAATCTTAGTTGTTGTTTGACTGATAAATTTACTATGAACTTTTAGATGCTCATTTTTCATCAATTCTTTCATAATCTCTCCTTGATTCTTTGTCTTTTCAATGAATATCATCAATTGTGAATAGAATTTATATTTCCAATCACTTGCCGTTATGATTATAGTTTTTTTAATATCGGTTAGTTTTGTTGCTAATTTAATCCTTTTGATATCATCAATAATATTGTTTAATAAATTCCATTTATACTCATTTTCAACATTGAGTAGAGCATTATTATAAGTTGGCCAAGCATTTAAGCTTAGAAATCTATCTTTTCCAATGAATTCCCAGATTTCTTCTGTAACGTGTGGAACAAAAGGATGGAATAGCATTAACAATTTTACTCTACATTCTTCATAGATTTCTTTTATAACTCCTTCTTCCTTATATTTTGTTAACTCCGAAACAAATTGTATAATATAATTAAGAGCAGCTCGAATCGCGATTCTGTTAATGTATTCAGTAACTAATTTAATGGTTTTATTCAAATTATATAAGATTAGATCATCTCTAATATTTCTTTTATTTCTTATATTTTGAATTGGAGTAATTAACAAATAAAAAAAATTTCTTACAAATTTATTAGCAAAATTGACCCCCTCATCGGACCATTCTAAGCCTGATTCAGGACTAGCGCCAAACAATATAAAGAATCTAGCAGCATCTGCTCCGTATTTTTCAATAATCTCCTCTGGATTTACAGTATTTCCATAACTTTTACTCATTTTTACAGATTTTTGGATAAGATCAGTATTGCCACATTTTCTACATTTCATATCTTTTAAATCAGCTTTCATAAGAAAGATATTACAATCCGGGCAATATGGTTGGGCTTTATTAATCATCCCTTGAGTTAATAACTTTTGGAAGGGCTCATCAAATTTATGGAGTCCTAAATCCCGAGCCACTTTTGTAAAAAATCTCGCGTAGATCAAATGAAGTATCGCATGCTCGATGCCCCCCACATAGAGATCTACATTACCCCAATAATTTACATTAGTTTTAGTATAGGGTATATCTGATTCTATAGTTGGAGGATCACAATAAGCAAAGAAATACCAAGAACTATCAATAAAAGTATCCATTGTATCAGTCTCACGTTTAGCAAAATTACCACATTTTGGACATTGTGTATTAATAAAATCTTCGCTTGTTTCTAATGGATTACCTGCTCCAGTAAAAATTACATCTTTTGGTAAATACACAGGCAAGTCTTCATATGGTAAAGGGATCATACCACACTTATCACAATATATTATTGGTATTGGGCAGCCCCAATAACGTTGACGTGAAATTCCCCAATCTCTTAGCTTATAATTTATAGTAGCATATCCTACATCAAGTTCATTTAATTTTTCAGATATTTTATTAGCAGCAGATTTATTCTCCATACCATTAAATTCTTCTGAGTTTATTAGGATCCCATCGCTCTCATAAGCGCGAGTCATTTTAGCTACATTCAATTCATAGTTATGTGGTTGAATTACTATATTAATCGGAATATCATATTCTTTAGCGAATTCAAAATCTCTCTGATCATGCGCGGGTACTGCCATTACAGCACCTACACCATATTCATAAATTACAAAATTACCTATGTAAATAGGTATTTTTTCATTGTTCACTGGATTTATGGCATTTTTGCCAATGAACATACCGTTTTTCTCTATTTCAATATCAGTTCTTTCAAACTTATCTTGATGCATTACTTCATTATATAATTTATTGAATCCATCCTCATATTCAGTTCCAATCACCCATTCGCGAACCCAAGGATGTTCGGGAGCGAAAACCATAAATGTTACACCATATAGTGTGTCAGGTCTTGTCGTAAATATATCTATAGTTCTATCTTCTTCAGCAATTGGGAATTTTATGATTGTACCCTCTGATCTTCCGATCCAATTTTGTTGCATGATTTTAACTTTTTCAGGCCAATCAACAAGATTTAACCCCTCGAGTAATTCCTCGGCATAATCTCTTATCTTAAGAAACCATTGCGTTAAAAACTTTTGATCAACGACTGAGTTGCATCTCCAGCATTTTCCTCCTTGAGCCTGTTCATTTGCCAGAACTGTAGCGCATTTAGGACACCAATTAACATAACTTTTTTGTTTATATGCTAACCCCTTTTCTAACATCTTCAAGAAAAACCACTGATCCCATTTATAAAAGTTAGGATTATGACTATATATTTCTCTTGTCCAATCATATGAAAGACCAATTCTTTTTTGCTGGTTTTTCATTGTACTTATATTTTTGTTAGTCCATTCTTCGGGATTAGCACCATGATCTATTGCTGCATTTTCTGCTGGCATTCCAAATGAATCATAGCCCATTGGATAAAGAACATTGAAACCATTCATCCTCTTAAATCTGGTATAGCAATCTCCGATAGTATAGTTCCTAAGGTGCCCCATATGAAGTTTACCGGAAGGATAAGGGTACATTTCAAGTACATAGAATTTTTCTTTATCGGGCTCTTCCTTTACTTCAAAGATTTTATCCTTTTCCCACCTTTCTTGCCACTTCTTTTCTATCTTCTGAGGATTATAATCTTGCATAATTACATAACCTTTAAATTATCAATTTTACTTCCTTCTAAGTTATTAAATAAATTATTCATCAATATTTTTTCTTTTTTAAGATTCACGAATAATCAAAACTTTAAAATTACTCAATTCTTTAAAATTTTTGCACTATATATGAATAGAAAAGAGAATTTGTGAGAAACAGTATAAAAAATTAATTATTATCCTTAAAATGGAATTCTAGAAAAGTTCTTCTTTATTATATTTTTATTTATCTTTATTTTGTCTCGAACAAGAAGACTTATCATCAAATTGATCGTCATTGATATTATCAATGAAATTTAAGAAGTTTGCATTGGATTCATTCATATTATCAATGATTTCACGATCTTTCTACACCAACCTGAAATATGATCTATTAATTGGTTACACTCTCAATCTTTATTTCTTAACGTTTGATTATCTATAGGGAACTTTGAAATGTCATTAAGAAAGAATTTTGACTCTCCTTTTTCAATAAAATAAAACGCTCTGCTATTTTTCTCCCAAACTTCATGTTTATTAAAAAAATCTGCCAAAGCCTTATGACCTCCTTGAATCCCTAATCTTTCATTCATAATGGCAATCTTTTAAGATTTGAGCATTCCTGATGATCTTTTCTTGTAAAGATCTTTTGTTTCTTTCTCTGATTTTGATTCTTCAATAGAAGTTTCTTGTATTTTTTTCTCCACTTTCTCTTTTAATTTCTCAATCTCCTTCTCTTTTTGATTAAGTTTTTATATTTATTTATAAAAAGAAGATGTGAAACTAAATAAAACTAAATATGTTTTATTCTTATTATCGTTCTCTATTTTAGTTTTCTCTTTCCCTCAATTCGTGAAAGGATTCTATTGTTCCCTTAACTACATGGAAACTAATAAGAAAGAATATTGTGTTGACGAACAGATTCATATTAATGCTTCATGGACACTAGACTATAACCCTTTTAATGAAATATCCTATGTCCAAGTTCAAGTCTTTAATAGCTCTGATGACAAAGTATGGAACTCTTCTGAATATACTGAAATTGGGAGTTTTGAGAAAAATTGGTCTTTGGAACTTCAAGAATTAGCCCTTGATTTCTCAAACTATACAAACACGCTTTATATTAAATTCTTCAGTTTTTATTTTCATATTGATACTACAAATACAATTTGTACATTTC
>JAUWHL010000230.1 GCA_030605895.1 Promethearchaeota archaeon
CCTTAAAATAGTCTAAAAAATAATTAAATTGATTTTCTTCAATCAATAACTCGTTCCATAATATGGATATATAATTAAATTTTCGATTTCTATTTTTGAACAATGTGTTTATAAAACATTGTATACATTTTTTAGTTTTAAAGAAATCTTTTTCTTCTTGAGGGCAGCTATAACAATCTAATATTAAAATTAGATCTTTTTTTCCATCAAAATTTTCTCTTTCTTTAAAATAAGTTAGATTTTTAAGAGCCATTTATACTATTTTTATAAGGAAAAATTTAAATAGCCCCCTTTTATCTATTCGCGGATAATTCTGAATTAAATTTCAAATGAAAAAATTTATTTATTTTAAAAAATTCATTTCCAAAAGTAAATGTGATAAATAATGGGTCATCGTAAAAAACATGCACCGAGACATGGATCATTAGCATTTCTACCTAGAAAGAGAGCAACACAAATGAAAGCCCGTGTACGACACTGGCTAGATAATTCAGATGACATCAATTTTCTTGGATTTGCAGGATTTAAAGCAGGAATGACTCATATTACATATATAGAGGATCAAAGAAATAGTCCCTATTTTGGAAAAGAATTAATGAAACCAGTAACAGTTATTGAAGTTCCACCATTGATTCTTATTGGAATAAGGGTTTATAATGAAGATGAGTATGGTAAATATATTGTTGGAGAATTGTATACTCATGAATTTAACCATTATTTATCTCGGAAAATAAATCTTCCAAATTTAGATAGATATAATGCCGAAGAAACTAAAAAGGAAATTTTAAATGAATTAAACGAAACAAGTGAAATTAGAGGAGTCTTTCAAACACAACCATATAATACCTCAATACCAAGAAAAAAACCTGACATTATAGAAATAAAGATTAATTCAAAACAAAAGCCTAAAGAAGAATTTAATTTCGCTTATGGTAACTTAGGTAACGAAATTAGAGCACGAGATGTTATAATAGAAGGAGAACTAGTAGATGCAATCGCAGTAACAAAGGGAAAAGGATTTCAAGGTCCGGTTAAGAGATTCGGAATTAAAATTTTAACGCGTAAAAACAATAAAATTAAGAGAGCTGTTGCCTGTATCGGTCCATGGCATCCAGCTAGAGTGCTTTATACTGTTCCAAGAGCGGGTCAATTAGGATTTCATCAAAGAACAGAATACCATAAAAGGATTATGTTAATTGGTGAAAATGAAGAGGAAATTAATCCAAAAGGAGGATTTATTAGATATGGTAAAATTAAAGGAGATTATGTATTAATCCTAGGATCTATTCCTGGACCTAAAAAAAGATTAATTAGACTAAGAAAAACGATTAGACCCTTAAGATCTTTTGTTTTAAATACACCAGAAATTACATTTGTGAGCCGAGAAAGTCAACAAAGAAGATAATTTCTAATATCACGGTGATTTTATGGAAAAAATAAATGTTTACAATTTAGAAGGAAAGAAAAAAAGCCTTGTTGATAAACCAAAAATATTTGATTTAAAACCTAGGATAGATCTTATTAGGATGGTCAATTCAATATCTCAAAGTAAAAATAAGCAAATTCAAGGAAGGGATAGAAGAGCGGGGTTAAGAAATACTGCCGAGGGTTGGGGGACCGGACACGGTATCTCAAGAGCACCTAGAATTAAAGGAGGAGGGTTTATTACAGCTAGACATGTCGGACGAGTTCCCTTTGCTAAAGGAGGTCGGCGTACACATCCTATAAAAGCAGATAAAAAAATTAAAAAAAAAGTTAACAGGAAAATGAATAAGCAATCCATATTTTCTGCAATTGCAGCTTCAGGAGACAAATTATGGATTAAAAAGGGAGGTTTTTATGTTGAAAATGTGCTTGAAATTCCTTTAGTTATTGATGATAAAATCCAAACAATAAAGAAAACTGCAAGAATCTATTCAATATTATGTAACTTGGGATTAAAGGAAGATTTGGTTAAAACTAAGAAATCCAGAAAGATTAGAGCTGGAAAAGGTAAATCAAGAGGTAGGAAATATAAAAAAAAGAAAGGAATATTAATCGTAATAAAAGAGGATTATGGTATTATTAAAGCTTCAAGAAATATTCCTGGAACAGATGTTATTAAAGTTGAAAATTTATCAATTAATGCTTTATCTCCCGGGGGAACATCAGGTAGACTAATCCTTTGGACCCAATCTGCTTTTAATGAGTTGAATAATTATGAGGTGACAGTATAAATGGAAATTTTTTATAAAATTATTAAAAAACCTTTAATCACTGAAAAAACCTTTGATTTAATTGAAAAAGAAAATAAACTTGTATTTATCGTAGATAGAAAAGCAAATAAAAATCAAATTAAAAGAGCTATTGAAAAATTACATAATGTAAAGGTGATTAAAGTAAATACAATGATTACATCAAAGGGAGAGAAAAAAGCTTTTATCAAACTACATCCTGAATATTCAGCTCAAGATATTGCTATTGATTTAGGTATCTTTTAACAATTAACTTCTTTTAAATTCTTGATAATTTAATTTTTGAATTTCTTCTGGATGGATGATCATAATATTTTCCAAAAATTTAATTGTCTCCATTTCCAATAATTTCTTATAACCCAAATTATTTAATATCAAAATGTAGATAAAATATTTTGGATGGCGGTCTTTTAAAATACGGTTAATATATTCAGAATCTAGATTTTCTAAAATTAGAAATAAATAATTATGCTCAATAAATAGTAAATTATTACTTAATCTTATATATTCGATTTGATATTTTACTAAATTTTCTTCAATTTGATTATTAATATCCAATAAAACTAGAGAATATGAGTTCTTTTTTAGAAAAAATAGATTACAAAAATCATTAAGAAAAAAAAAAGTATCTGTGACTCCTAAACGCCAAAAATAGTTAAAAATTTCCTGTATTTTTATATTTTGTCTATTTATTAAATTACAATGAAAAAAACTATTAACTTTATTTTCAATATTAGAATTATTTTTATTATTTTCACATATATCTACAAAATAAGCGAAAATCTTAATATCTTCATGAAAATCTATTTGAAAATTAAATATTATAAATCCTCTTCTATCAAAATTATTAATTAAATTTAAGAAGTTGTTGATAAATGAATTTCTTTGTTCAATTAATTCAAGATCAATATTATAAAAATTAAAAATCTTTAATTTTTTCTCAGTTGATATTGTAATTGCTTCAGACACTTTAGAAATAGATGTACTTGAATTTATGTCTTGGAAGAAAACTGCTAAAAAAATTTTTTCTAAAATGTTTTCTTTTAAAAATTTGATAGGATTGTCAATTTCTGTTAAAAATTGCTTAACTATATTAAAACTTTTAATTATATTTTCTTTCTTGTAATCCTCAAAATTCAAAAGTAAGATTTTTTCACTTTTCTCATCAGTATCTATTTGAATAGAAAAATAATGAATTACTCGCTTTCTCAAAAAATCATTTAAGATAGGCTCTACTGATTCAAAATTTAAATATTCAAAAATTGCAAATGCAATTATTTTATTTTTTTTTTTTAAACTCTTGTAGTAGATTAAATATTCTTCAATAAAATATGAGAAAAGTCTGTACTTACCCTTTTTAACCATTTCATTAATATTTTTAACAGAATTTATAAAAACATAAATTTTTTTTAACTATTAGAAGTATTAAAAATCTATAAAATTCGGTTTTTTCATAAGATTTCAAATCTAATTTAATTATAGTTCTAATTCTTAAAAAAAACTTAAAACCTCATCCATGTTATATTTAATTAAATAATTTTCTAGTCTTGGTAATAGAAATGCTAAAATCAATAAAGGATTTTTTTTTTAGTTTAAAACCAGAGATAGTAATTCAAGCCCCAGCACGAATAAATCTAATCAATCCATTAGATGCCGTAGAGGGAGATTATTGGATGCCTTCTGTAGCTATTAATGGTTTAAATAATCCTCTATCTGCTTTTTTTTACATAAAAAAAATTGAAAAGGAAAGTCAATTAAAAGTATTTACTGTAAAAAAGTTAAAATATCGATATTCATTGGAAGTAATTTATGAAGAATTTCTTTCAAAAAATAAAAACGAGATCAGAAATAAACTTAAGGGTCAAAATAAACTAATTTACGCTAGTATTTATAGATTTATTAAAACGAATTCGTATTTTGAAGAAATTTTCTTAAATTCAAATGTTGAAATTGGATTATTAACAACGATACCTAAACAAAGTGGGTTAGGTGGGAGCGCTGCTATAATAATTGCTGTTCTCTTTGGATTCGCAAAGTATTTTGATTTGTATAATAACTTCGAAAAATTAAATGATAACGAATTCCCAATAAATAAAGACATTATAGCAGAAATGGCGACCAAAACTGAAGATGAGGATTTAAAAATTACTTCGGGTTATGGGGATAGATATGTAATAAGTAGAGGAGGTTTAAGTTTTTGTTCTTATTATGGTAAGCTTTACCATAAAGACATAGGAAAAGAACCTTTAGCAATCTATGATAGGATCAATGAAGTATATGAATTGGATAACCTCCCTTTAATAGTTTGTTATTCAGGAGTATACCATGAAAGTGGCGATATACATGGAAAATTAAGGAAAATATACTTACAAAAAAATTCATTCATTTTAAATAATTATAAAGAATTAGCAGAAATAGCTTGGCAATCTAGATTTGCAATAATGAAGCGTGATTGGAGACTCCTAGGAAAATATTTTAAGGAGAATACAAGAATTATGAATCAAGTTATGAAAGAAGTAGGTTATAAATATGGAATTGGATTAGTTAATAATATTTTGATTAAAATTATTGAAGAAAATCCTGATGTTTATGCTGCCAAATTAACTGGTGCTGGAGGTGGAGGTTCAGTTTTTGCATTAGTGAATCCAAATCGAATAGAGCCCGTTTTATGTTATTGGCGTAGTAAATTAAATGAAATTATCACCAATAAAGAACAATTTACTTCAATGTTTCCCTCCTATCCTTTAGAAATAACAAATACTTTAAAAAAAACTCAATTTTTTCAAATTAAAATTGATAAAGATGGAGTGAAAAAGTTATAATTCTTTGGTAATTATATACTTAAAAACATTGGAGATTTAACATGAGTAAATTCGAAAGACATAAAAAAAAAACTGAAACCTATATTTATCCCCATAAGCATTGTAAAAAATGTGGAGAAATGATTTCTGAAGCCTTTACATATTGTCCAGAGTGTTATAAAAACATTAAAGAAAAGAAAAAAAGAAAAATATTCAGGAGGAAAGAGAAAAAGAGTGAACAAGAAAAAATGGCTGAAAAACCATCTGATCCTGAAGAAAGAGAAAACTAATGATTAATAACATCATTTTTCTAAATATATCACTTTAAGAATTTAAATAA
>JAUWHL010000063.1 GCA_030605895.1 Promethearchaeota archaeon
CATGAGCATGTAGATCATGTCTTGGGTTTATATCCATTATTAAAAGCATTGAAAGAAGACCCTCCTGAAATTTACGCTTATGGTGAAACGACTAAAATCCTAGTAGCAGGTAATAAATCTCAAATTTGCCCAGATATTCTAGGTATAAATCTTGACTTGTTTGGAATTGAAATTTTCCCGTTAAACGTCAATAACATTACTAATTCAAAAGAGATTAAAGTATTTTCTGAATTTACATTTCAAATCCACTATACACCCGGTCATTCCTTAGGTTCAATTTGTTATTATGATTCTAATAAAAAAATTTTAATCCCAGGAGATTTAGTTTTTACTGGAGGGAGTTTTGGAAGATATGATTTTCCAGGAGGTTCTTTAAGTACATTAATTAATTCAATTAAAAATATAAATAATCTAGATGTAAAGTACTTACTTCCAGGCCATATGGGGATTAGTGATCAAGGGAATCAACAAATCGCATTATCATATAAAATGATACAATCTATTAGTTCCTTTTATTAATGATTTTAAAAAGAAATTTGATTGTTAAAAGAGTACTTTTACAAATTTCCATATTTTAGGAGTAATTTTTTTTAATCTAAGTGTTATATTATACTTAGAGAAATCTATTATTTTTGAATTTAAATACATTGTTCTGATTATAATGGAAGCACAAGAAGAAAATAAGAAAACTAATTTAGAAAAAGATGAAATTGTTTTAAGAAGTTTCCCAAAAGCGATATTTTTTTCACCTCTATTTGTAATTTCAATAATTTTTTGGATAATTCAGGCATTTTTACCAGATCTGAATCCATGGTTAGGGACAATTTGGCTAATTATATTTTTCTCAAATTTTTTCGTAACATCTCTAGATTTTCCTTCTGCTAAATTTCTGATTATCATTTTGGGAATTCTTATTGTTGTATTGCTTCTAATATTCCTTGGTTTATTTCCAAGTTTGAAACAAGTCGGTATCCTCGGTGAGAATTTACACCTTGGATTACCACCTGAATTTTACATGATAATGACAATAATTTTAGGTTTAATCTTAGGTTTAGTTGTTCTTACTTCAAGATTTGATTATTACCGCATCGAGAGAAATGAAATAATTCATAAAAAAGGAATCTTTTCTACAAACATTGAGCGATTTCCAGTAAGAGGATTACGTATTAAAAAAGATATTCCAGATCTATTTGAGTATTTAACGTTTAGAGCAGGATCTTTAACTCTAATAATAGCTAAAGGAAGCGTAGTACATTTAAATACTGTTCTCAATATTAATAAAAAGGTGGAACGAATTGATTTTCTCTTAAGTCACCTACACGTAATGATGGAATAATTAATAATAAAAAAGATTATCACAATATAATGAAGATTTTTTCTTGAGATTCTCTTTTTTAAGATAGCATCATAGGACACCAATATTTAAATAACACATCTATCTATTATTTTTATAATCCTCTTTAAATTAAAATTAATAAAAAGTGAAAACATATGTCTGAAAAAAAAACTAAGCATCCAAATGAAATCTATCTAAGAAGTTATCCTAAGATAATTTTCTTTTGGCCTTTACTCATCACAAGTTTCGTTTTATGGATGATTCAAGCATTTGTTGAGCCCAATTCAGTGTTAGGATATATTTGGTTCATAGTTTTCTTTGTAAATATATTTGTAACAGCTTTTGATTTCTCCTCGACTAAATTCTTTGTACTAATATTAGCTATTGTTATTATCATCTTAGTTCTAGTTTTCTTAGTTCTACCAAATTTCACAGTAAATCTTACAGGTATACAACTTGATTTGGGTTTACCATGGGCGTTCTACATGATTATGACAATAATTTTGATTCTTATATTAGGGATCGTAATTATTAGCACCAGATTCGAATATTACAAAGTTGAAAGAAACGAGATTTACCATAAAACTGGAGTCTTCAGCACAGCTGAGAGGTTTCCAGTGAAGAGTTTGCGATTCAAAAAGGAGATTCCTGACGTTTTTGAATTTTTCATGCTAAGAGCAGGTAAACTTACAATAATGCCCGGTAAAGCAGATGAAGTTATGATCCTTAGTACGGTGCTCAATATTAATAAAAAGCAAGAACAGCTTGATTGGTTGCTCTCTCATGTGTCAGTAGAACCAGACGAAATAGACTAATAAAAGTTGATCCATAATTTTTATTTTTTTTTTAATTTTTATTCTTTTAATAGTAGAAATAAATTAGGATAAATTTAAGTGTTAAAACATACTTTTTAATACACTTATGTCTTATCCACCAATAATTCTATTTGATTTTGACGGCGTTGTTATCACTCAAAAATCTCTTGAATATACAGCTTTATATTATTTAAGAAAGACATTTTATAACTGGCAAAATACAGAAAACATGAGGCTTATTGATTTTGCGCGACTTTTTGAAGAATCGGATTCAAAAAATAGATTGGTGGCTTATAGTAGAATAAATAAAGTTTATAAACCTCTCATTCCAAGTATTTGGAGGAGAAACCTATTTTTCATTAAATTTAGACGTATGTATCCAAAATATGAGAAATATGAGATTTTAAAGCCGAATCTAGAGAATATTTTAATCCAGCTTAAAAAGAATAGTATTCTCTTAGGGATTGTATCTAACACGAGTAAAGAAAGATTAGATTCTTTCAGACAGAAATTAAATTTAGATAAGTATTTCTCTGTTTATGTTTCTCGCGATGATTCTCCTAAAAGAAAACCTAGCCCTTATCCTATTATAACTGCTTTAAAAAATATTAAGAAAGACTTCAATTATTCTATAAACAAAGACAATGTATATTATATAGGTGATCTTCCCGCAGATATTGAGTGCGCTAAGAACGCTAAAATTAAAAGTATTGCTTTACTTTCAGGACATGGTACAAGGGAAGGTTTAAAAAATTCTAATCCAACATTTTTACTTCAAAATATTAAGAATATTATAGAAATTGAAGAATTCAAAAAATACTTATTGGATTAAAACCTCTTTTACATTAAATATGTTTAATCTTGAAGATTTTAAGGATAATCTAATTCTTGAGAAAGTAGAAAAACTGAACAAGCATTTGAGCAAAAATAAATTTGAGAAAATT
>JAUWHL010000235.1 GCA_030605895.1 Promethearchaeota archaeon
ATGTCCTTTTTAAGTGGACTTGGAGTTGTTATAATGATGGAAAATAGCTATATGGCAAATATTCTTCATGTCGTAAACGATATGAAGCTTTTAATAATCTCAACTATTATCAACTAAAATTTTCTCTATAAAAAATTAATCAAAAAGAATACATTCTCTAATTTAATGGGGGAAAGTTATTAAAATCAAAATTAATATCTTATACATAAAAATACTAAATAATACAAAAACATTAAATCCATATGATTGAAACTGAAGATTTAACTATGAAAGAGGAATATCAAGATATCCTCATAGTTTGCCCTACTTGTGGGGTTAAAAAAGATTTAAAGTTCCCTACTAAAATTATTAATCAAGCGAAACAGTTAACGACAGTCTCAATCCCCGCGGGAACAGTGTGTGAGCATGGTTTTCAATCATTCGTCGATAAGAATTTTAAAGTTCGCGGATATCAAAAAGTTGACTTTGAATTCACTCATATGGAATTTTATGAGAAAAGCAATGCTGAAACTGCAGAACCAGATGATCCTACAGCGAAACTTAGTTCACAGCAATTATTTCAAGATATTATAAGATTATTAAGAAGTTATGTGGATGATAAAGAAATCCTCGGAAGCGGGATGTTTACTGTGGATGGTCATGTTTTATATTCGTCTTTAGCGAGTAATACTCTATTTTCAATAATAAAAGAATTTGAAGTTCGAAGTGAAAAGAAATTAAGCAGTTTAAAGAAAATGTACCTTGAATTGGAAAACGATCAAAAAATTTGTTCTAATTATATTGAGATACAAGATATGAGGTTTGCTCTTGTCTTATTTTTCTCTCAATCTGTCAAACTCGGTATGGGTAATCTATATCTCAATGATTTGGTAAAGAAAATTAGGAAATTAGAAAATTAAAGAATTTTTTAAATCTCTCACTTGAATTAGTTTAAAGATTGTTTATTTAAGTCTTTATAAATAGTTATAAATATGGCTGTAGTTATGTGTTTTATAAGAGTACACATTTAATCATTTGATCTAAGAAAATGGATCTTCAGAAAATCACTAGTAAAATGGTTAGAGATTTAAAAGAACAAATTCCTGAACTTACAAATGATAATAATAAAATTTCTGAACTCCCAAGTAAACAAAATTCTGTAATTAATGTATTGTTTGATAAAAAACCTTCTAAATTACCAAAAGAAGTAATCATTAAAATTTTCCGAACTAAAAATATCGTTCATGAAATAAATATATTAAATCGATTAAAAAACCAGAAATTTCGGGTCCCAACTATTTTATTTTTTCAAAATCCTTATTTAATCCTTGAAAAAGTTAGTGGTACTAATTTATGTGATTTTATTAATGAAAAATTAAAAGGAACTCAACAATTAGAAGATTTGGATTCTGAAGTTAGAAACCAAATTATTCAAAGTATAGAAAGACTTGCCGAATATCTCGCTCAATTACATGAAAAGAATTTCGTTAGAAAAAGATATAAAGCAAAAAAGAAATATGTGCTGTGTAAAGGAGATACAAGATTGAGGGATTTTATTTTTGACTCTGTTAATGATGTTTTATATGCCATTGATTTTGAAGATGCATATGAAGGTAATCATATGGACGATTTAGCATGGATCTGCACTTCCCTTCTCGATACGGATCCGGGGCTCTTTGAAATGGAAGAACCGAAGCATAAGATAGATCTTATAAATAGCTTCCTAAGAAAATATTACCGGACAAGTCCAAAGTTTCCTTTTGATTTTAACTACCTAGCTGAAAAAATAATAGAGAATTTAAATTTGGTTATAGAACGAAGAAATTTACCCTATGGAGTAGTTAGCAAAGAAAGACTAATAGAGGATATTTCTAAAGAAATTTAATCTTTTTTTAACTTTCTAAACATCAAAATTTAATAATACTAACACTATTATTTTATAAAATTTGATAAAACTATTTAGAAAGGTGAAAATAGTATGAGTATTACTGATACGAAAAGCTCGCTCAAAAAAATAATCTCAATTATTGAAGAGCTAAATGGATTAAATTCAGATTCAATCCCTAAATTACAGACTCAACCAACTAACCTACTCGAACAAATTGGAAATCTTGAGGAAGTTAAGGCTACTGATCTAAGTAATATTGAATCTAACGATGATGAAACTAATTCTTTAAAAAATAAGATTTCTCAAAATCAACGGGATATTGCCTCTTTAGAAGAAAATAATGCAGAACTAACAAATCAACGTCAAGCGCTTCTTGATAAAATTCAAGATGCACAAAATGAACTAAATGAAACTCAAACAAAAATTACAGCAAGAAGAGAGGAATTAGCGACTCGGAGTAGTCGTTTAAATGAATTAGATAATAGACTTATAGAACTAAAAGATATTCAAGAGAAATTCGATAATAAAATGAAAGAGCTTGAAACTCAACTTCAAGGAGAATATAATAAAAAAGAGAAATTTAGTAATTCATACGCTATGCGAGCGGCTGCAATGAAATCCTTAATTAAAGCAGGTTATATTCAATCATCACAATTAAAAGTAATTAAAGCATTAGTACCTCAAAAAACCTTAGAAATAAACGGTTTGGTTTCAGCGAGTGGCTTAAGGGAAGACGTATTCCGAAATATAATTGTGAAAATGGTACAAAAGAATGGACCGATAGAATATGATGAAGCAAGTGGAACAGTAACATTAAATGGGGAGGTTGATTTCTAATGAGTTCACAAGAAATACTAGCATTAATTGAACAATTTGAGACCGCATATGACACATATTGGCAAGTTCTGCAAAAACATAACGAAGAAGTTCTATCTCAATTAAGAGAAGCATGGCGTTTTATGCAAGCTGAACAAAAAGAAGAGGAAACTATTAAAGATAAATTATCCGCTCAAAATTCAGAATTAACAGAATTAAGAACAAAATCAGAAGAATTAGATAGAACTATTGAGGGATTAAAAGCAAAAAAAGATGAGTTGAATTCAAAAATTTCTGAACTAACAAATACTTTGGAAACCAGTGTCAATGATTTAAAGAAACCTGCATTCGAACTTACCCAACTTGAGGATAAACTTGCAATAGTAAATGAAAAAATCACTACGAAAGAAGAAGAAAAAACTGTAATGGATCAAAAGACAGTTGATAATGAAAACCGAGAAGTAGAGTTAACAAATACTTACCAGAAAAAGATGGATGTGCTAGAATCTAAAATTGACCAATTGAGACAGGAGAATTTCTTTACGTCATTCTTGATTGAAAATTCTGATGAAGAAATTCATGAGGTTGACATTATAGCTACAATCATGGATAAAGGAGAAGCAAAACTAGATGATTTAAAGAAACTTCTTGACGTTCCACCAATAATGGCTGTCCGCACCATTAAGCAGCTTGCAATCAAAGGAATTCTTAATCTCGACGAAAATAGTGGAAAAGTAACCTTACCCTAAATTATTTTTTAATATTTTTTCTATTTTTTATTTTCAATATTGTTATTGGTCTTGTAGATCTAGGTATTCTTCTATTTATAGATTGATCTACGCAATTACTTAAAATTTATATTTATAATAGTTTATTCAATCTTCTATAAATGAAATCTATTTAAAATTCTAACAATTAAAATTTTATAAAAACTCTAACAAAATTAAAGAAGTTGATAAGATATGGGAAAGTCTGGTAAAGGTGGAGCTGTGTTAGGTCTTATAGGGATACTAATTGGAGCAGGAGGTCTAGTTTTTGGATATATTGCTTGGAGCTCACTGACAACATTAGAAAATAATAATGATGCAATGCAAACAAGATTAGATAATCTTGAGAATCAAAATGCTACAACTTCAGAAAAACCAAAGATCTACGTCGCCACATATTATGATACTTTCGATTTAGATTTTGATACGTACAGATTGATACCTCAACTAAATGTCACATATAACACCACAGCTGGTGATTCAGTCTTGATTGAATTTAGTTGCCACATAAGGTTAGATCCAATTGGAATAAGTACTATTTTACTTTATTTTGAACTTGACGAGGGATACGCTTCATCATATATTGACCTGACGGCTGATCAGGATATAAAAACCACTGGTATAATGAAACACTACATACAAAATAGTACAGCGGGAGAACATATGGTGCAGATTCTAACATATATTGATGAAGAATATACCTATAGCTATGTGAGATTTTGTGTTCTTACAGTCACAGTATTTTGAGATATCTCAAAAATTCTCTTTTTTTTTAATTTTTTCTATTTTATTCTAAAGAATTTATTAAGGATACAGGGACAATTCTTTTTTTACTTCAACTGTTATTTACCACAATTAAGTATTATTTAAAAACTATTTTATTGATTTTAATAAGGATATTAGCTCTGTTCGATCAAAGTAGACTTCATTTCGGATAATTTTATCGCCTTCAAGTTCTAACAGGTCCATCCCATATTCAATTATTTCTTCAGATTTAACTGGGATCGTTGCTCTCCACTTTAATACGAAACCCTTCTCAGTAGGATAAGCTTCAATCATTCGCCATATCCATTTTGGATTGGCACCCAACAATTTTTTAAAATAGGGAAATAAATTATCATGTCCCTTTAATCCCTTGGGATTTGCAGGATCTTGATAATATGCAGTTTTTGAATAGAAAGAAAGGAGTTTTTCTGGATTATTTCCCGTCCATGATGTTAACCAATTTTGGCAAAAAGTAGTGATGTCTTTCATTTCCATATAAATTACCATCGATTCACATAATAATAGATAACTAATTTAAAATATCATTATTAAAATATATATTATATTAATTTTAGATACTTTGCTTGGAAATGGAGTAAATAAGAAAGATACTCGAGTCTCTAAATATTAATATTTTTTTTTATTCTACTTTTTAATTCCTTTTTATTTCATCATTATTTCTTTAAGAAAAGTTTAAAAAACAACGATGTGTTTTTATAAACATATCGAAAAAAAAAAATGAATTTATATTATGTCAACAAGAAAACCATTAAAACAACTAATAAGTGAGCATAAGACAGCTGTTATATTAGCTCTTATAATTGTAGTTGGAGGATCTATTGGAACATATTTTGCAATTGATTATTTGAATGCCCAAAACCCGGAAAAAATTACTTTAGCTACTACTACTTCTACTTATGACTCAGGGTTATTAGATTATTTACTTCCGAAATTCACAGAACAAACTGGAATTCAAATTAAAGTATTATCTGTAGGTACTGGAACAGCAATACAATATGGTAAAGATGGGAATGCTGATGTAATTCTGGTTCATTCAAGATCAAGAGAAGATGACTTTGTCAATGTTAGTCTTGGTGAAAATGGACTACCATATGGGATTCATCGAGCATGCATTATGTTCAATGATTTTATTATAGTCGGACATGAAACTAATCCTGCTAATTTACAATCTGGTGATAGTATAACAACAGTCATTACGAAATTAAGAAATGCAATAGATACTGGTAATATGACTTTTTATTCCAGAGGTGATGATTCTGGAACTCATTCAAAAGAAAAAGCATTATGGGCAGGGATTGGAGTTGTTCCTGCAACAAGATGGGCTAATCAACCAGATAAATATACTGAAACAGGACAAGGAATGGCAGCTACATTATTAATGACATATGAAGATGTTGATGCCGCACATGAAGGTTATACAATAGTAGACAGAGGTACATGGCTCTCATTTTATGAGGATTATATTTCCTTAAATATATTAGCAGAATCTATTGTTGGCGAGGATTTATTACTCAATCCTTATGGTGCAATCCCTGTTAATCCAGTATTACATCCCCATGTTAAATTTCTTTCCGCCTGCCGATTTGTTGGCTTTCTAACATCTCCTTATGGTCAAACTTTAATTAATGCATATAGAAAAAATAACCAAATTCTATTTCATGCGAGTTTTGGAACATGTAATCACAATTGTAGCTGTAGTACTACTACTGATGAAATTACGATATGGACTCCTTTCCAAGCGGAATTTGCAGATTTAATAGTTTAAAGAATTTTAACAAAATTCTTTTTTTTTCTTATATTTTATTTCTGTGTAATTGAATCAAAAAAATAAGACGGAATTATGGCTAATGAAATTATAGAGGGAATATTAGAAGGATTACGTTTAATATTTACATTTGATCCCGAGGTATGGGGAGTAATAGAAGTTTCTTTCCGAGTTTCACTTACTTCAACACTTTTAGCAGCTTTAATTGCACTTCCAATTGGGTCATTTATTGGACTGAGAGAATTCAAAGGGAAAAAAGAAGTGACAAATTTAATTAATACGTTTATGGGATTCCCTCCAGTGGTTATGGGTTTAGTAATATATTTGTTATTATCGCGAAGTGGTCCATTTGGGGTTTTAGGATTACTATATTCAACATCTGCTATGATAATAGCTCAATTTCTTTTAGCAGTCCCTATCATTATGGGTACGGCTAAAGCTGCCATTGAAAGTGTTGATCCAACCCTAAAAGAAACGGTACTTTCCTTAGGTGCTAATGAACGCCAATTATGGTGGGAATTAATAAAACATTCGAAAAAATCTATTATTGCCGGATTTCTTGTTGCTTTTGGTCAAGCAATTTCAGAAGTTGGAGCTGTTATGATTGTTGGAGGTAATATTCGATGGGAAACGAGAACATTCACAACTTCTATTGTTCTTCAGACTCGTATGGGGGAATTTGGAATGGCGATAGCTTTGGGGGTAATTCTTATCACGATTGCTTTTATAGTAAATTATGGACTTACTCGTCTACAAACTAGAGTTGATTAAAATTAAATTACTTGAAGTTAAAAATCTTAAAAAAGAATTTTACAAAGGAGATAAATCCATAATCGAAGTCCTTTCTGACATCAATTTTTCAGTTAATAAAGGAGAATGTTTTGTAACAATTGGTCCAAATGGAAGTGGTAAAACTACTTTATTAAGAATAATAGGTTTACTTGAATCACCAACCCTAGGACAAATATTCTATAATAAGAAGGATTTGACTAAGATTTCAAGAAAAGAAAAAGTCGAATATAGGAGAAAATTCTCATTTGTTCGACAAAAACCTGTTGTACGGAATACAACAGTTTTTAATAACATAGCATATGGTCCAAAAGTACGTGGAATGAAATATGATGAATATCAGAAATTAGTAAATGAAATTATTGAATTTATCGGATTAAAAGGTATGGAGAATAAAAATGCAAGATCTTTATCGGGTGGTGAAATGCAACGGGTCGCAATTGCTATGAATTTCGTTATTAATCCTGAGATCTACTTATTAGATGAAGTCTCAGCTAATTTAGATTCGATGAATATCAAGTTATTAGACGATTTTATTATGAGAATAAAACAGGATAAAGAAAAAACCATTATTATGAGTACACACGATCCTCTTGAAGCAATAAAATATGCAGATCGCATAGCTGTACTTAATAATGGTCAAATCACTCAAATTGGGAGACCCAATGAAATATTCACAGCACCAAAGGATGAATTCACTGCTCTTTTTGTGGGATATGAAAATATTCTTTATGGGATAGCAGAATTAGATAAAACTACAGGTTTATCCCAAATAAAAGTTAATGACTTGATTATTACAGCTTCAAGTCAACAAGAGGGGGAAGTAAAAGTTTGTATTCGACCAGAAAGCATTGGGATCGTCAAAGAACCTCCGAAGAACACAAGTTATAGAAATACGTTTAAAGGAGCTATTGAAAATATCCGAGAACTTGGAAACATTTGCCATTTAATTGTAATATGTAAATCAGAGAAATTTTTAATTGCGATAACTGAGCTTTCTCGGAAAAATCTAAAGTTAGAAATAGATTCTGAAGTCTTTATCAATTTTAAAGCAACAGATGTTAAAATATTATAAATAAATTTTTAAGAAATTTCAATTTACATAAATTAACGTTATGTCTAAGAGAAAATATCGAAATTTCGAGACTTTGGACTAAAATGATCGATATATCTGAAAAAGATACAATTATTAGGATCGCAACTGCGTCTGGCAAGATTAAATTAAAAAAAGAGACAATTGAAAGGATAATAAACAAGCAAGTTGAAAAGGGAGATGCTTTCACTGTAGCAAAAGTCTCTGCTATTAGTGCTGTTAAAAAAGTTCCAGATTTAATTCCTTTTTGCCATCCAATCCCTATAACAAATGTTGCTGTAGATTTTAAAGTTGAAGATAATATCATAAAAGCCATATGTAAAGTTAAAAGTATTGCTAAAACAGGAGTTGAGATGGAAGCATTAACTGGAGTTAGTATTGCTCTTTTAAACTTATGGGATGTAGTCAAAATGTATGAAAAGGATAAAGAGGGGCAATATCCATCTACTCAAATCTATGATATAAAGGTTGAAGAGAAAATAAAAAAACAGTGATTCTGAAAAATGAAAGATAAATGCAATAGAGAGATTAAACACATCAGATTTTCTATTACATCTAAATGTAATTACAATTGTATTTATTGTGATCAAGAAGGCTTTATCCCTAAAACCTCAGACTTAACAGTTGATGAGATTACTAAATTATGTAAAATATTAGCTGAGATCCTAAACGTAACAAGAATTAAATTTACCGGTGGAGAGCCTTTATGTCGAAAAGAAATCTTACAAATTATAAAAAATGTTTCTGATCTGCATCTCTATAAAGATATCTCTATGACCACCAACGGTCTCCTCCTTTACGAAAAAGCAGAAGAATTGCATAAAGCAGGTTTAAATAGAATAAATGTATCACTTAGTTCACTCAAGCCAGAAGTTTATAAAAAAATTTATGGCTCT
>JAUWHL010000162.1 GCA_030605895.1 Promethearchaeota archaeon
GATCCAGAGCCTGCATCCCTTTCTCGTGAACTTGAAATTGCGGTTTTTATAAGTTCAATACCTTTCGCTTTAGTTAAATTTACTTTCCAGTCCGCTTCTAATACACCAAGGCTAAAAGGACTACCGCTTCCAAATGATAAATAGCTATCCTCATCATACAACGTGCCTAATAGATCGATCCCGTAAAGTTTCCCAGATTTTTCTTTCAGAGAATAACCCCCAATTATCATCATTGAAATAAAAAAACTCCTCCCGCTGAATAAAATATTTCGACAAAGGCTGGCTATATATTTTGGGTCAGGTACTTCTCCATCTTCAACTTCTTTTAATTTAGATAAAGCACGCAACTGGTTAACGACATACTGGCAATCCGCAACTCCACCTGCAATCGTTGCTGCGGTATATTTATTTATTTCAAATAACTTCTGGGCTTGTTTGGACGCTATAAAGGTTCCTGCAGTCGCTTGTGAATCAGTAGCGATAACTACTCCGTCTTTTATCATAATACCAACGGTTGTTGTCCCTGTTTGGAGCAATTTCTCATATTGTTCATGATCCAATTGTTTCTTATTAAAGTTATTTTTCATCATTTTGCTATGAATTAGATACTGTTTTATTGAATAGCTAAATTAGTGATATATAATAAATAAAAATTTGTTCTATATTTATTTTTCTTTAATAAATCATAACTCATTGATATTTACAAAAAATTTTAAAGATATCCTTCTTTATCATTCCTACTACTATACACTTAATATGGTTTTTTTTATATGGCTCGTAGTCAAGCAAGGTCAAAAAGGAAGTACACAGGAAAGAAATACAAGCATTTTAGAAAGAAAAGAAAACGAGAACTTGAACGTCCTAGAATTAATACGGAAATAGGTCCGGAAAAAAAGAAGAGACAACGTATTATGGGAGGAAATTTTAAGCTTAAGCTATTTGCGACGCAATTTATTAATGTAACAGACTCAAGTACGAATAAAACTCAAAAGGTTAGAATTTTACGCTTTGAAGAGAATCAAGCCTCAAAGGATTTGACTCGTAGGCATATCCTATCAAAAGGAGCTATTGTTGAAACAGAATTAGGGAATGCAAAAATAACTTCTCGTCCTGGTCAGCATGGTATTCTAAATGGAGTTTTAGTTTAATTTTTTATGAGAGGATTTATAATTATTTTAGGTCCTATTGCTATTATACATAAAATACTCTATAAGTAATATTTCTATTTATATGATTAAACAAATCATTTTCTATATTATTTCAGCTAAAAATTAATTATTTTAGATCTGTAATATATTAAACCTTCCAATAATTGATTAATTTGAATTGTTTTTAATTTTTCAACAGATAACCACTTTAAATTACGTTCCCATTCATCTTTCTCAGCAGGAATAATCTCATTAGGATTAAAATTGTATGAATCGCTTATTTTCGTGGATATTATAAAGGCTACAGATACTCCGTTCCATCCAACTAAAATTGCAACCAGATGGGCTTCTGATTTTAGTGGTATACAAACTTCTTCGTACATTTCACGCTTAAGAGCTTCTTTTGGAGACGTATTTAAATCATTAAGTTCTAACATTCCTCCTGGTCCACATAGTGCTCCTGGAAAATATGATTGAGATAAAGAACGTTCACCTACTAATATATTGTTTATTAGGGGAAAAAATAAGATATTGAGTCCCTAGCACCCCAATTCCTTTTTTTACAGGGATTTTGTTTTTTACTAAATAAGTAGCGGTAGAAAATTTCATAAAACTAGTGTCTAAGAAAAGAGAGTTTTTTCTAAATTGATAATTATCTAAAAACAATAAATTACCATCATAATCATTAGGATTATCTTTAATGTGTTTATCCCAATTTCCTTTAATTTCAGAATTATATTCAGGTGGGGGTTGATATTCTTGAAGAGTTTTTTTATTCCATTTAATAAAATCTAATAGCAATTCGCCTTCCCATACTATTTTAAAATTCCACTTAGATTCCAAGATTTCAACAAACCCCGAAGGAACTATTCTTGAATTTTAATATTTTTAACGTTTGCTTTTTTACCTTCAATTATTTCTGTATTATTACTACCACAGTGAGAACACTTAAAGAGTTGAAGTCCCGTTAATTCCGCTTCTCGAGTCAAAGATACCTCTGAGGTTTTACTACAATCCCGACATTTTACCTTACCAGGAGTAATTTTAATTGTTAATTTGGCCCCCTCTGCTATTGAGCCCTTGGTTGCCATTTCAAAAGATCGTTGAAGGAGTTCGGGAACGATAAGAGTTAATTCCCCAATTTCAAGTAAAACCTCTGAAATTTTTATTGCATTATATTTGATTGCTGTAGCTTCAGCAACCTTAAAAATATTATAGGCAAAGGCGAATTCATGCATAATTGGGAATATTAACTTTTTGTATGTAGCTTTCTAATTTCTTTCGCAACTTCAAGCATTACTTTATTTTTTTTCTTGCCCTTTATGTCTATCAAAACTCTACCTGCGTCATCCCACCATGTTCTAGAATATTTATAACCTCTTTCAATTTGAGCGTTATAACCTAAATTCTTTGCTGATTTAGCGATATCTTCTAAGCTAACTTTTTCTGACGCAAATTTTTTAGGAAGTCGTCTACCATTACTACGACTTCTTTTTGCATCGAAATACTGAGGCCAAAAGATAATAAACGGTTTTCTAGAACGCATGATTTTAAAATATATAGATAAAAATAATATAGAATTTAATATAAAAAACCCTTAAAAGAATTTAAAAATTATTGGTTTAAAATTTAAGATTAAGTACAAAAAAGATTTAATTAATAGTTTTCACTATTCAATACAGAACAAATAAAACCATCCTTAAAGTGGGAGGGTAGTCTAGATTGGTATGATACTTGGCTGGGGGCCAAGTGGTCGGGGAAAGATTATCATATCGATACTCTTCCGAAAGTTCAAATCCCTCCCCTCCCACTTTTTATGATCATTTTTTTCAATAATTCGCAAATAACATAAATTACTTTTCCTTGAGTATCTTAATATTTTTTACAGTGAATTATTGTTAATTACTCAAAATAATTAAAAACAGAGAATGGGGTTGTCAAAAATTATACAAATAGAAGATTTTCAAGATTATGAATGGGCAAATGATTGGAATACTATCGTAGAATTATTTAATACGATTGGTAGAATAAAAGAGTTATTTAATTGTTTAGATGTTCCGTATCTTCGAGAAGTAGAGCAGAGAATATTAATATTAAATCTTGAAAAATATGTATGTTCCCTACAAAACTATATTATTGAAAAATACTCTTAATTTGTTTTTATGAGGAATTAGTAACCTCCTCCTCTACTTATTAAGGCAATCTTACATATTTTTGTTAAAATTTATAAATTGTTCTAGTCTATTTTTTGATAAAAAATACATAAAAAAAGAAAGTTGAGAAAAAAATGGTATGGAGCAAGTTGCAAAAAACAGATAAAGTTATGTGTGTTGTTATACTAATTGGTGGGATTGTTGCGCTAATAGAATCAATATTACATTTAATAAATATATTTGAAATATGGAGCCTTGGTTTAGAATTTGAGATTGCAGCGGTTGTTCTTGCAATTATTGTTATATTATTAGGATTCAAGCCAATACACTACACTCCCGCAATCCTCCTAATTATAAGTATTTTCTTAATTATATTTGCAAGCGTTATTGGTGGTGGCATTATTTTACTCGCGGGATTTATTGGAGCTTTAAGTTAATCAATATCAAATTTTTCTTTTTTTTCTTGAATTATTGGATGAACTTAATCCATTTTACTTTTAATTAACCGCTTTGAATTTTTTCTAGTATCGCATCCTCTATTAAAGTTGAATTTTCCGAATTTCTCACGACAAATGTTAATCTAGCTTTCTTGATATCCTTTCTTTTTTCAAGATTAAGGTACATTTCATAAATTTCGGTTAAGTTCTTTCCATATACAAATAAGACAATCGAAGGTGAAACTGAACCAGCACTTCTCCAATATTTAACTAATTGATCATCCTTAATTCTAAGATATATTTGTTTTGAGGGCCCAACAGTTTCTAGTGAAATAACGGCGGGAACCACTCCTGAAATGGCCTCAAAATTGATCTCTGGAATAAAAGAGATAAGTTTCATGTTTTTCATCCTATTTAACCTCCGATTTACTGTTTTTTCACTTATATTTAAAGCTTGGGCAATTTCCTTTTTAGGAGCTCTACTATTATTTAATAAATAAAAGATTAATCGCCAATCTGTCATAGAATAGGGTATATCTAATGGGAAATGAATTCTTGTTTCAGTATAACTACTTAAATTAGCTCCGGTCTTTATAATATTATTAATAACTTCTTCAAGATGTTTAGCATTTCTACAGAAAAGAGAGATTGTTAAGGATCCATTTATTAATTCCCAAATTCGATATATCTCAGTAATAAGCTGTAGTTCATTAAAAGAATTAACTATATGTGTTCCTTCAGGGGAACGTATTGAGCCTATATAATGGCGATATCCTAAAGAATTATAATTAAATTGTACTGTAAACCTTCTAATAATATCTTTTTCAATTAAATTATCAATTCGGTTTGATATATTTCTTAGGGGTAAATCCACTATGTCACCAATTTTGGAATATGAAATGCGGCAGTTTTTATCTAGGATTTTTAAGATTTCAAAGTCTTTTTCATCCATTATATGTCCCTCTTTTTTTATTATATGAACAAAAAATGGACATTTAAGAATTTAAAACTTCGCTTTATTTACTCTTTACTTACAAGATTCTTTAAATCTGAGTTTTGCTTAGGATAAAATAATTGAAAAAATTAATCAAAATTAAAAAATTGATCATTTAGGTAGAAAAAAAATGATTAAAGATTATGAATTAGCTACTTGTGGGTTAAGTTGTGATCTTTGCGATGCTAATACCACTAAAATTCAAGATGCCGCAAAATATTTGCTTAAAGTCTTTATTGACCCAATGTTCCTAGGAGTTATCTCAATGATTAATCCAGAGTTTAAAAAAGAGAGTGTTCCTGCGTTTAAAGAAACACTTGAAGTCCTAGAAGACTTTCCTCCATGTCCAGGATGTCAGGAAAGAAGAAATTGTATAATAAATCAATGTATAAAAGAAAAAGGAATTACCAACTGTAGTGAATGCAATTTTCTTGATTTAGAAGCTGGAATATGTATAGCACCTCCCGAACCATCAAAAGTACCAATGATGCCCCCTGCACCTATATTTTTTAACGGTCTTTCTAAGAGATATCAAAATTGGAATATAGAGAATTTAAATATATTTGCTAAAGGGAAAAAAGATGAAATAAATTTAAGAATAGGGAAAATGATAAAAGATGGCAAATCTAGTAGAGATCTTATTGATTTTTCAATAAATTTATTTGAATCTATGGAATAATTAAATTAATAAAAGTGAAATATTAACCATGGTAGCAAGATCTTTTTCAAATGAAGTTATGGAAAAAATTCATGAAGAAGTAGATTGGATTAAATTACTTCCTGAAGATCCACGAAAACATCTTATTGAATCAGGGGAATCATTTACAATTTATAGGACGTTAATAGATTTATTTGATCTACCTTCAGATCACCCAGATGTCATAAATGCTCATAAAAAAGTCTTAGAAGCCCCATTAATTCAAAATTTTATTAAAAATTTATCAAATTGGGAAAAAGATATTGTTACAGGCCATAATAAGCCCACTTATCTCCCTAACCAGTTATGGCTTTTATTGGATTGGGGGATTAATGCTGAGAGTAATGCTAAATTTGAAAGTGCAATTAATAGCCTTATGGTACATCAAGATAAACAAACTGGACAATTTCTTGCCTATTCAAAGGGTTATGGAAGACAATCAAAAGATAAAAATCCTCAATGGACAAGTGTTTTGTGCGATCATAATCTTATTACATCAATTCTATTATTAGCAGGTTTTAAGAATGAAGAAAGAGTAAAAAGAGGTCTTAAAAGAATGGGAGAATTGATAACAGAAACATCACAAGGGTTTGGATGGAAATGTGTTCCTGGACTTAAAACTAAATTTAGAGGACCAGGTAGAGTAAACGATGTCTGTCCAATGGCCGTTGTGGATGCTTTGAGAGGATATTGGATCTTACCAAAAGAGGAGTGGCCAAATCATCTAATTGAAAGCGGGAAAACCTTGTTGAATTGTTGGATAAAAAGAGCAACAGAAAAGCCATATATATTTGGACATGGAAAACGATTTCGCCTCCCACGAGCGCCGTTTATTTGGTATAATATTGGAACGGTATTAGATGCTACAAGACATTATCCTGAATTAATTAAAACTCAAGCTTTTCAAGAACTTATAGCAGTGAGTCTTTTAGAATTTCCACCTGATGGCAGATTTGTTCCTAAATCCGTCTTTCTTTATTACAAGAATTATTCATTCGGACAGAAAAAAGAAGTATCTCCTTGGATGACATTTTTTCTTTCTAGGATTTATAAAAATGCTGTAGATGCTGATCCAGCAATTATTAAAGCCGTTAAAAAAATAGATGCTAAATCATTAAAAGGGTCTAAAGGAGGACCAAAATCCAAGAAAAAGTAGTAATATGTATCAATATTCTTTTTCTTTAGAAATAGAAAAGTATTCTCTCGTTTCATATAAATTTTTTATAAAAAATTACACTTAAGGTAAAGTAAATCTTTAAGTTATTTTACTTTTTAAGTATTATAAATACAATAAGCTAAAACTATAAATTTAAAGTATATAGAAGACATTTTTGAGATTAATTATGAAATTTCGAAAATTAGGAAGAACGGGGCTAAAGGTTAGTGAAATTGGTTTAGGAACGGAATATTTATTCAGACAACCTAAGAATACAGTTATATCTGTAATAAATGAAGCTATAAAGAATGGAATTAATTATTTTGATATTGTTTTTAATGTATCTGATTATATTGATAATATCAATACTGCGATTAATGATTATAGAGATGAGATAATACTTACTTGCCATTTAGGATCAGTAGATGAAGATGGAAAAGTTCGAAGAACTCGCAATACCAAAGAATGTGAACGATCTTTTTTGAATACTCTATCTAAATTTGGAAAGGGGTATATTGATATAGTAAACTTACAGTTTGTTAAAGTAAAAGAATATGAATCGATAATTGCTCCAGGAGGATTATTGGATTTAGCAAAAAAATTACAGAAAGAAGGAAAAGCAAGATTTATAGGAATAAGTACTCATAATACTACTATAGGTCAAAAAGCTCTTAAGAGCGGTCATTTTGATATGATCATGAATCAAATAAATTTTGTAAATAATGGTATGACTGGAAGAAAAGCTTTCTTGGAAACTTGTAGAAAAGAAAATATCGGTCTTGTAGCTATTAAACCATTTGCAGGGGGAAAATTACTACAAAGAAATAGAACTGTAGGTATCGCAAAATATCAATCTGGAGGCATTAGTCTAAAGAAGAAAATACCTCGAGACATTACACCAATTAAATGCTTAAGTTATACTCTTTCTCAAACGGGTGTTTCAACAACTATCCCCGGAGTAAAAAATGTTC
>JAUWHL010000070.1 GCA_030605895.1 Promethearchaeota archaeon
GGGTTGAAAAACGTGAGAATTCCTAAAGAAAATGTTCTCGCTAAACCAGGAAGAGGGTTTGTCTTAGCTATGCAAACTTTTGCCCATACTAGACCAGCAATTGGTGCATTTGCCGTTGGGTGTGCGCGTTCTGCGATGGAATATTCTATTGATTATGCCAAAAAGAGAGAAACTTTCGGTAGACCTATTGGAAATTACCAAGTAATTCAAGAAAAAATAGCTAATATGTATAAAGATATTGAAGCTGCACGTTTATTAACATATAAAGCAGCATGGGAAGCCGATCAAGGTATGGATAATAATTTGAGTTCAGCAATTGCCAAAGCATTTGCTTCGGATGTAGCTATGAATGTTACAACAGAAGCAATACAAATTTTTGGAGGGTATGGTTATTTAAGAACATATCCTGTTGAAAAACTATTTAGAGATGCAAAATTATACCAGATATATGAAGGTACAAGTGAAATTCAAAGAATTGTAATTTCCCGATTTGTTATGAAAAGATATGAACATGCAATGCCTTTTCTTGGAAAAAAAAGAACTTAATATTACAATTTAATTTTTTTTTATATTACGTTTTATTTCTTTTGCTGCTACTAAGAAATTGTCACATATTAAAGTTGGCTTTATTCCAAGAGATTCTAATTCATCTAGGTGTCTATCACCATGCCCCGTAGTTAGAAAAATTGTTCTACAACCTGCATTTATCCCAAACTGTATGTCTGATGGATGATCACCAATCATCCATGATCTATTCATGTCAACATTAAATTCTTTAATGATTTCATCAATAAATTTGGTTTTCGGTTTCCGGCATACACAATTATCCTCTTTTAAATGAGGACAAAAATATGTTTTTAGAATTTCAATACTTTCTTGTTTTAATATCTTTAATAAATAATTATTAAAATTGTGAAAATCTTCAACGGTATAATACCCTCGTCCTATACCTGATTGATTAGTAACTATAAAAAAGAGGAATTTTTTTTTAAGTAATTTTAACCCATCAATTACTCCTGGTAATAATACAAAATCTTCGACTTTATAAGCGTAATCTTTATCTTCAATTAATACTCCATCCCTATCCAAAAGAATTGCTTTCGTTTTTATCATTATTAAACACACTAACTTTTTTTATCCAAGATTAAATGATATTCATTCCTTCTCTTAAATAAGTGTAATTTAATTGATCTTAATATCAATTAATGTGTTTTAAAATCTTAAAATTTCATTATTTTAAAAATAAAGAAAAAAAAAAGAATAATTGTTAATTTCAAATTTAACTTTTCCATAAAAAGTGTAAATTACAAAATTCTCGAGTCCAGAGACCTTCTGGATTAGCAACAGTAAAAGTTGCCTTAGGTTCGGCACCAGGTTTTAAGAATCTTCTTTCATAGCATCCATCTTTACAGATTATTTCAATCCACATTATATAGTGCTCATCAGTCATAGGATGAGGTGTTCCCATTGAGATCCCTACATCAACAGTGACTTTATTACCATCAACTGTAATTTTAGGAACATGTTTTTCTGATTTCCATTCAGCAGTTTGTTCCTCCATATGTTTCATTGGTTGTCCGCAACAGATAGTTTCAGGAGCAGCTGGGTTCAATATTTCGATAACTTTTCCGCATATACTACATCGATATATTTCTTTTTGTTTCATAATTTCTTCACGGCTTCTATTCTTGTTGATTTTTAAATCATATATTTTAATATTTAATCATTTTGATTTTAAATTAAAAATTCGCTGGTTTTCTTAGAAATCTTCACATCTAAAAATTTTCACTTTTCTTTCTATAATATGCCCGAGGATGATCACAGGATGGACATTTGAAATCTTTAGGTAATTCATCCATTTCTACTTCATACCCACATTCCATACAAACCCATACAACTTTATTTCCTCGTTTGAAGAACGCATCATCACCAACCAACTTAAGAAGTTTACCATATCGTTCTGAATGATGTTTTTCAGCAACCATAATTGCACGTACTCTTGTCGCAATATCAGAATAACCTTCTTTTTCTGCAGTCTCAACTATATCAGGATAAAGTGTTTGCCATTCCATATTTTCTCCAGCTATCGCAGATTTTAAATTTTCAATTGTAGTTCCGTGGGTTGTTGGAAAATCTGCATCAGGGAGTACTTTCATTTCATCAAAGGGTTCTTCTTTCTTGAATCCTTGTAGCATTTTATAAAACCAAGATCCATGTTCTCTTTCTTGATTTGCGGTATCCAGAAAAATTTTAGATACTAATACATAACCCTCTTTCTTAGCGATTTTTGAGAAGAAAGTGTATCTGTTCCGTGCCTGTGATTCGCCAACGAAAGCGGTAAATAATTTTTTAGCAGTTTCTTTCATAATTTTTAACCTCTATTTTATAATTTGGAAATTCGTAATATATGAATATATTTGAATTTATATTATTTCCCCTTTCTTTTAACTTTTTAACTTATTTTTTAAAAGAAAAATCGAATAGGATTAGACTAGTAATAAGTTTCTGTCATTCTTCTTTTTTCTGACTCAACTGGATAACCTTTTCTATGCCATGCCATCATCCCACCAATTAAATTTCTAAGGTCTTTAAATCCTGCTTGTGCTAATATTTGTGCTGCCATCATAGAGCGTAAATAATAAGAAGAAATATAATTGATTTTAATTTTACAAATAAATTTATTTAAATTACATAAATTATTTAATTAATTCGATTTTTTGGTGAAAGTTGTTTATTCTTGTTAGAGTTCCTTTTAATGGACATATCTCTTCTACTTTATTGAGAATTCGTTCAATTTTTTTAAAATTTTCCTCTGTTTTAAGATACCATGTAATTTTTAAATCATAAAATCCTAGAAAAGGTTCTTCTTTAGGATTAAGTGAACTTCTTTTATCATAATTTGCTTCTACTTTTACATTAATAGAATTTACTTTCATATTTGAATATGATAAATATAATAGTGCTGTTATTTCTAAGCAATTTGCCATAGATGCTAAAAACATCGGCATTGGTCCAGGTATCTCTCCGGACCCACCTAAATCTATTGGACCTTCATTCTCTATTTCAAAGTTATTAATTTTTGCTTTAACATGTAAATTATTTATCTGTTCTGAAATTGCTACCAATCTTAAAATAAAAAGCTCATTTCCTTTTTCAGTATCCTTATTTTTTTGCATTTCTTGAAAACGGTTTTTATAAGCTTTTAAAGACTCATCCGATATTAATTTATTATCCATAATCATATTAAATCGAAGATTTGCTATATTGCTTTCGATGAACTTAAACTATAATGAATTATTATAGAATAATACGATATTGAAAATTGGTTAAATCTTTATTAAGGATTTTAAAAAATGAATGAAAATGTATTGTTAGAAGAAATCCAATCTTGCTTAGATTGTAAGACTTGTTTGGATTATTGTGATACATATAAAGTAACAATGGATGAATTAAAATCTCCAAATGGGAGATTAAAGATTGCAGAAAAAGTTTTTAATAATCAAGAAATTACTGATGAAGAACGTATTGGACTTTACACTTGTACTTTATGCGCATTATGTGATATTGCTTGTCCACAAGAAATAAAAATATCAGAAATTATTTATGCATCAAAAGTAAAATTAGTAGAGGAAAATAAAGCTCCATTAGAAATACATAACAAAATTATAAAGGGTATTATCGAAAAGGACAATTCAGTTGGTGGAAATCCAAATGAAAGATTAAATTGGCTACCTGAAAATTATAAAACAAATGAGTTATTTGAAAAGAAAGACTCAGACACTCTTTTGTATTTTGGATGCATGTCCTCATTTCGAGTTAAAGAAAGTGCTACTCATCCATATGAAATCTTAAAACTTGCTGGTTATGATTTTAAAATTTTAGAAAAAGAACCATGTTGTGGAGAGTATGTATATTCTGCAGGAAATGTTAAGGTAGCAAAAGATATTTTTAAAGAAAATATTCAGCTCTTTAAGAGGCTTGGTATTAAAAATTTGATAGTAACATGTGGTGGCTGCCTATATGCTTTTGATAAAATATACCGGAAATATTTTGAGGATTTTAATATAAATGTAAGACATATTATTGATGTTATCTATGAGTTAGAAAAAAGTAGTAAAATTAAATTAAAACCTTTGAATAGAACAATCACATATCACGATCCTTGCCGGGTTGGGAGAAAATATAAAAATGGTCCTCTTTATTCTGAACCACGAGAACTTTTAGAGAAATGTGGGTTAAAAGTTAAAGTATTATCTGCAAATCCTGAAGAAACTCCTTGTTGTGGATCAGGATCTGGAATAAGAGGGGTTGATAGTAGTATTTGTATTAAAATTGGTAAGGAATTGTTTAATCAAATAGAAACAACTGACATTGTTTCAGCTTGCCCCTTGTGCGTATTTAATTTTAGATATGTAAATTACAAGAATCAAATGGACAAAGAAAGTAGATATATTACGGATTACATTTTCGAATCTATAAAAAAATAGTTTAAATATTGAAAATAAATTAACCTTTATATGCCATATGTATTATTACATCAACAAATAAATCATAATTCTCGTCTTCATCGTAATCATGTATAACTACTTTTTCAACCTCGTCAAGTTCTCCCTTTACTTCATTTAGTTCAGATTGGTGTAAAATTTTAACATCAGATTTTTTTAGTTTTTTAGCAATTTCTTCTCTTCCAGGTACTTGTTTTGAAGAGGTTAGAACAATAACTCTCCCCGTATATTCTGTTAATTTCAAGGCAAGCTCCAAAGATTGGTCCCCTGTATCTACGATTAATATTCTCTTATCTCTTAGTTCTTCTAAATTCTCAGGAATTTCGTTATAAGCCCCTTTTCCAAGAAATTCTTCGAAACCTAAAATTACTTGGATTTCTAGTTGACATGATGTTGCAACTTCAACTTCAGGGTCAGCACCTGTTCTGTAATTATCAATAGCAGCCCTTAAAGCATCAGCAGCGAGATTTGAACAATGCATTTTGATTGGTGGAAGCCCTTCTAATTCATCAGCTACATCTTGTCTTGTAATCTTATAAGCTTCTTCTAATGATAATCCTTTAGCCATTTCTGTTATCATAGAAGAAGTTGCTACAGCGGAACCACAACCAAACGTTTTAAATTTAATATCTTCAATAAATTCTTCATCTTTATTATTTTTGGCGACCTTTATATACATAAACATTAGATCACCACATACAGGGTTTCCTACACGTCCAAAACCATCTGCATTTTCAATTTCTCCCATATTCCTAGGATTTCGAAAATGATCTAATACTTTTTCAGTATACTGAGTTGATTTCACTTTATTCATTCACCTCATTATATTTTTTAATCAAATCAGGAGGAGTTAATGGTGATAATAATCGTAATCTTTTTACTATGTTCGGTAAAACTTCTATAAGTTTATCAATATCTTTTTCTTGAGTAAAACGCCCTAAGGTTATTACAAGAGATCCGTGAGCTTCTTCATGTAACAAACCCATTGCAATTAATGTATGGGAAGGCTCTAAAGTTCTTGAACTACATGCAGATCCTGTAGCAGCAGCTACTTTTTCATCTTTTAGATCAAGAATTAATGATTCTCCCTCAATATAATCAAATCTGAAATGTGCATTATAAGGAAGTCTATGCTCATGATGGCCATTCAAATAAGATTTTGGAATTGGTTCTAAAATACCTTTAACTAATTTATCCCTTAGGGTTTTTAGTCTCTCTGCTTCATCATTGATTTCAGTTTTCATAATTTCTGCTGCTTTTGCAAATCCTACGATTCCAGGTACATTTTCAGAACCAGATCTTATTCCTCTTTCTTGTCCCCCTCCAATTATAATTGGATTTATCCTTACTCCTTTTTTCAAGTATAGAGCCCCTACCCCTCTTGGACCATAAATTTCGTTTGATGATAATGTTACTAAGTCAATTGGAATTTGTTGAACATCTAATGGGATAACACTCTCACTGGCAACCGCATCAGAATGAAATAAAATATTATTTTTTGCAGCAATTTCACTGATTTCATCTATTGGTTGTAAAGAGCCTACTTCATTACTTGCTGTAGAGATTGAAATTAAAATAGTTTTATCAGTAATTAATCGTGCTAGTTTATCTAGTCTCATAATACCATATTGATCAACTGGAACTCTACTCACTTTAAAACCTTGACGTTCTAAATATTTCGCAATATTCAAAATAGATATATGTTCTATCTCTGAAATTATAATATGGTTTCCTTTCTTTTTATTTCTCATTGCGGATCCTATTAATGCTAGATTATTTGATTCAGTAGCACCTGACGTAAAAATTATAGAATCAGGATTTGGAGCATTTATAAAATCTGCTACCTTTTGTCTTGAAATACTTAAGGCGTCAGTCGCTTCATCTCCTTCACAATGTAATGAAGATGGGTTAGCAAACTTTTGATTCAAATATATCGTCATTTCTGAGACAACTCGAACATCTACAGGTTTGGCTGCTTGGTAATCTAAATAAACACTCATATTATTTTCCTTATTTTTCATTTCATTTTCTTAAATATAAAAATTAAATCATCACCATCTTTACTAAATTCCACAATCTTCGTATCAGTTCTTTTAGCCCATCTTTTAAGATCTTCTTCAGCAGCTGGATCATCTGCAATAATTTTAAAACATTGCCCTTGATTTAGAGTTTCACTTAAATTTCTCACTTCGAATAATGGCTCTGGACAATATAAACCACGAGTATCTAATTCTTCATCAATTTTAATTCCTTCACTTTGTTCATTATTCAATTTAACAACCTCCTTAAAAGGATTCTATTACAACATATTCCTTGAGATATAAACGATTCGAAAAGAGTATAAATCTTCTTATTATAATTTAGTATACAATTATAGTATCTATGAAAATGAATAAAACACATTGAATAAGGTGTTTATAAATTATAAATCTTCAAAAGGCAGAGAGTAAAAAATCAAAATTAAAGGAAAAAATTTTATTCTATTAGAAAAGGTTTATTCCATTCCAGAAAGTCGTTTAATATGCCTTACACCATCAACGGCGTCATCAGCAAAATCATCAGCCCCAAGTCTTTTTGCAAGTTCCATATTTAAGGGAGCTCCTCCTACAATAAATTTAATCTTATCACGAAGTCCTGCTGATTGTAAGGCCTCATGAACAACTTTTATTTGTTCTACAGTCATTGTTAGTAAGGAACTCAAAGCAATAATTTGTGCTCCTGTTTCCTTTACTTTTTCAACTATTGTATTCTCATCAACATCCATCCCTAAATCATAGAGCTCAAAACCAGAACTTAAAAGAAGAGAACCTAATATGTTCTTTCCAATATCATGATTATCTCCTTTTACAGTACCAATAATTATTTTTACTTTATCTTCTGTTCTATCGGAAGCCGCTAAAGCGGGCTTCAATATATTAAAAGCCTCCTTCATTGTTTCTCCTGCTAAAACAAGTTCAGTTAAATAATATTCTTTTTCCTCATATCGGCGTCCAACTTCGTCCATACCTTTTGTTAATGAATTCAATATATCAAAAGCATCTTTACCTTCATTTAATGCCTCCTTCACAGCATCTGCAATATCATCTACTTCTAATTCAATAACTAGTTCTGTAAGTTTTTCAAAATCCATTAAAATCTACTTCTTTTTCTGTAATTAATCGCAAATAGTTATGAAAGTAAATTAAATTTTTCCTATAAATCTTATTTTAATAAAATTATAAACTACATAAGAGTAAAATTTTAGAAAAAAAAAAGAGAATGAGGGAGAATGAGAAAAAAATCAAAATCTTAAATGTCCAAGATTTTGGAAATAAGTTTAGTTACCATTATAATCCACTCAGCAGAGAGCCATAGTGTTTAATTAGGAAATTAGGGGATATTATTTTGTATTTTCTCAATCTTCCCTCTAGAATATAAATATGATACTTTAGTATTTAAATCTATTTTAACTTCTACCCATAAAAATAATCTTCATGAAATTCATTAAATGGATATGATTTATTAAATCAAGATTAGTAGAATACAAGCTCAATTGAATTTATTAAAAATTAAAAATAAGCGTCAAAAAAATTAAATTGAAGATTATTATCTCATTCTTGGATCTAAAAATGCAGAAAGTACATCTACAGTTAAATATATGAATATAAACATAATTGATATGACAAATAAGGTGTAGAAAATTTCTTTTTAGTTTGCATTAAAATAAGTGTAAAAAAATTTCATTAGATACCAATGATTTTAAAGAAATACGTTAT
>JAUWHL010000297.1 GCA_030605895.1 Promethearchaeota archaeon
AAGGATTGAAGCAATATAATATTTTTTGCTACTTTCTTCAGCAAGAGCTAAACTTCGCTCAGCATATTTTAAAGCACGATCTAGTTCGCCTTTAAAAAAATATAGAGTGTATGCCAATAAAGCAAGAGAATCGGCAAGTTCATGCTTGTTTCCCAGTTCTTCTCCCAATACTAAGCTGTGCTTCAAATGTTTTAATGCCAGATTTGGAACTCCTCTCATAAGGTAATAATATCCCTTTATATGAGCTAGATAAGCCTTTCTTTGCTTGTAATCTGTTGGTTCTTCTTGTGGTAGGGTTTTTAATAGTTCTTCTCCCCGCTTTATTATATTAAAAGCTTTATCCAATCTTTCAAGCCTTACTAATGCATGTGTCATTATAAGTAAGCTGTCAATTTTAAGGAAATTGTTTTCCAGTCCTTCACTTTCTTTATAAGTTTGCTCAGCGTGCTTAATAAGCTCATTGAGCTTTCCTTGCCAAAATAGAATTTGACATTGAAGTAAATGACAGGATGCTCTATCATGATTGGTGAGCCCTTCTTTCTGTTCGTAATTATTCAAGAGTGTGAGAGCCTCATCGAGTTTACCTTCATCAATGAGTTTTTCTGTTCGAATTACTTCTTCCGATTTTTCTTTTACTTTTTGGTCGTTCATTTATTACATCGGTCTCATGCAATAATTTGCATCCTTTCTCACTTTTTCTATTAATTTTTAATGAAAGGAAAGAATGTGTAAAGAATTATTCAGTCTGTTTTTAGTTTGTAAACTTAGATTGAAGATTGGTGACTTAAAGTGCTTTTTTGGAATACATTTTTTATGATATAATAGATATTATTATTATCAGTAATATAAATATGCTCAGACTCTTCAATTCTCTAGACCTTATGCAAAGAAAAGGATCTTCTAAAGTGTAGGACAAAAATTAATTTTCACTGTAAATATTAAGAGCAAATTATTCGCGAAATATACAGTCTAAATATTCAAAAATCCTTAAACATTTGGTCGCTAAATTTTGAAAAATAAGAATAATGGGTTATTTAATGAGTGAAGTTCTGGGGCTAAATTAAGTTTAAAATAAGATAAAATTATAAAAAAGATCAGTGCAGATCAGTGTTATCATTAATCTACTTAGTCTGAGAACTAAAGGTTGATTTCATAATGCCAACACTTCATCGAGAGTATTAAAGGGTATCCAAGCCTTAATAATCCCACTTTTTATAATTTTATCTCAATATAGAAATAACAGTTTCGAATTTTAACTTTATTGTTTCACTTAACGATAGATTACTATTTTAAATAGTCAGGAACTAATTGGTTTCTTAGCAAATCATCAAAAGTTTCTGCTTCGCGGATTTTAAATGTTTTTCCATCATTTATTAAAATTTCTGCTGGTCTTGGTCTTGAATTATATGGACTACTCATAGTAAAGCCGTATGCACCAGCATCTAATATTGCAAGGTAATCTCCTTCACTTAATTCTGGTAGTTCTCTTTTTTTACCAAGAACATCTCCAGATTCGCAAATTGGCCCCACAATATCGTATTTTGAAACTTTTTCCTTATTACTTTCATCACATACAATAATATGATGATAGGCTCCATACAAAGTAGGGCGAATCAGTGTATTAAATCCAGCATCTATTCCTGCAAACAATTTAAAGCCATTATCCTTTATTGTATTGATTTGCGTTAAAATAATACTTGACTCAGCAGAAATATATCGTCCTGGTTCTATAAAAAGAAACGGATCTCCAATATCTCCTTCTTCTACTACTACTTTTAACTTTTTAAGTACAATCTCACCATATTTGTTTAAATCAATTGGGTTTGTCTTAGGATGATACGGTATACCCAAACCACCACCAAAATCTACAAACTCAAAATGGATTCCTAATATTTTAGCTATTTTTCCTATTATCGCAATAAATGTATCTGTAGGTTTTTCATAATCAGTAGCATCAATAATTCCGGACCCAATATGTTGGTGAATTCCAAATTTTTTAAATCCTAATTCCCTTGCTTCTGAATATGCTTTAATCATTTGATGTTCTAAAATTCCAAACTTAATTTCCTTTCCTGCTGTTATAGTATGAGGATGATGACCTGCTCCAAATTCTGGATTAAATCTAAATGAAATAAATATTTTCTCTTTTCCTATTTTTTCATAAATCTTTGCTAGTCTTTTTAATTGGCTGAGACTATCTAAATTAACTAATATCTCATTTTTAACCGCAAATTCGAAATCATCGTCTGTAAACATATTTCCTGTATAGATTATTCGATCTGCTGGAATATTCGATTTCAAACATATATATATCTCACCAGTTGATGAACAGTCAAAAAAAGATCCTTCAGAGCTTAGTATTTTTAAAATTGCTAAATTTGTGTTTGATTTTACAGCAAAGAAAATCCTATTTTTTTTGTAAACTGAATTTAGTTTATCTTTTAATTCTCGATATCTCTTTCGAATCATTTGTTCATTAATAATATAAATAGGAGTTCCAAATTTTTCAGCGATTTCAATTGTATTTAGATCTGCAAAGTATAAAATTCCCTGTCTATATTCTAAATCTTTATGTTTCAACCAATCAATATAATTCATAATATCATAAAACTAGTTTATGTTGTTTTTATTTATAATACTAATAGTAAATCTTTATATCTCTATTCTTTCAAGTCTACCATCAAATACCTTTTCTACTGGTCCTTCCATGAGAACTCTTCTCCCAGTAAAGGTAATTTTTAAATCTCCTCCATCGTTATGCACGATTATTGGTACTTTTTGATTGAAAATGCCTAATATAGTACCAGCCACAACAGTAGCACAAGCTCCTGTACCACACGATTTAGTAATTCCTACACCTCTTTCAAATACTCTTACTATACCCTCTTCCTTAGAAATTACTTTGACAAATTCAACGTTCGTTTTATTTGGAAAACGATCATGAGATTCTATTGCCGCACCATACATGTTTAATTTATTATCATCAAATAGTTCTTCAATAAAGATAACAACGTGGGGGTTTCCCATTGAAACAGCTGTAAAATTAAAAATTTTATCTAAAATTACTAGTTGTTCATTGACACATCGATCTACTGGACTATCTAAAATAACAGGGATTTCTTCGCAATTCAAAATTGGGGAGCCCATATCAGTTTCCACACCATTGACCTTGTCATCAATAATGTTAAGTTTTGCTACCAAGATTCCTTTGAGTGTTTCTATTGATATCTCATCCTTATTAATAATATCATTCTCATATACATATTTTGAAAAACATCTAATTCCATTCCCGCACATTTCTGCTTCTAGTCCATCATTGTTAAATATCCTCATCTTTATATCGGCATCTTTTGATTCGCATACAAAAATTAAGCCATCTGCTCCTATAGAAAAATGAGGCTCACACAGTTTTACTGCTAATCCTGACTTCTTTTTTTCGGGAATTCTCCATTTAATATCATTAATTATGATATAATCATTCCCTAAGCCATGATATTTTCCAAATTCTAAATTTTCTAAAATAAATCGCTCCATGGAATATCTAAGGTATATACTTTAGACAATAA
>JAUWHL010000265.1 GCA_030605895.1 Promethearchaeota archaeon
AATTCATAGATTTTACTCCCTCTTCTGATAGAATTTTATCAAAGTTCTTTACTATAATTTCAAAGCCTTTTTTAATTCCATCCACATCTTCAAGCATCTTTAGTAAGTTTAATGCCCTCACTAAGTCATCATAATGATCAATCAACTTTTTTAACATTGTATCCAGAACATACGATTTGTACTTGTTATTCTCTCGTTCTGAACGTTTCTTATAATTTTCAAAATCAGCACGTACTCGTAGAAGTGAATTCAAATATTTCTCCTTTTCTTCCATCAATTCTTTAAATTTCCGACCATCATCCTTCATGTCATCAAGTTCTTTTAGTAAATAGTCATTTTGGGTCTTTACCTTTTTATGTTCTTCCACTAACGCTTCATACATCTCTGCTTTCGCTTTAAGATCCTTATAATCACCTTGAGAAATTGAAATCTGACCTGATTTCCCTCGTGAAAATCCTCGATCGTTTATAAACCTATCAAAATATTCTTCAAATGCCATAGGTCTTACATCTCCCATTTTATTTCTAAATTTATATGTCATTATTTAATTTTTTGAGTTTTAAACCCCATTTTTTTATAATAACTTATTGTTGTCAATCTTAGATTGACAATATATAAATGTGAATTAACCTATATAAACCTTACGTTTATAATTCCAAAACCGAGTACATGATGCGTAGTCAGTAAAAAATGTTTTTTTTAAAAAAATAAATAAAAAATAAATGTGTGTTTAGTAGAAAATGTTTATAATTAGAGCTATTTGTTTTTATTACTAATTACATATAGGAACTTGTAGTAATTAAATTATAGATAACTACTGTTTTTTTAATTTATAAAATTCGTGGTTTTTTTTAAACCGCAATCTAATAAGGGGGTAATGGAAAAAGAAAAAAAAAATATACTTGCTTATAATTTTGAGTTAGGCAAGATTTTTAATACTATAGATGGTTTACCCGAGAAAATTCAAAATTTTACTTGGCTATGTACCATTTGTAAAAAGCGGCTATTTTATAATGAGGATTTAAAATGTTTTTTGCATAAGGGTAATAGAAATTATTTTTTTGAACCAGAGACGATAGAACATAAAACTATGAAAGCTTTCTGGTATGTAATGTTTCCAAAATTCAATCGTATTTCTGCAAAGAAGCTAGAATATAAGATAGGAGATCAAATTGCAGATGTATATTTTGAATTATTAAATGGAAAGAAAGTTGTTATCGAATGCCAAAATTCTCAAATAAGCAAAAAAAAATTAATTGAACGGACAAAAAAATATACTCATAAAAACATTTATGTCCTATGGATATTCAATGGTCTTGGAACTTGCGTTTCTGATAAAAAGAATCCTAGAAATGAAAATGAGATTGGAGCATTAGGGATGGAAAAGAGAGTCCATTCTTTATATGGTGGTCGTATATATTATATGAATGTATCAGGAAGAACTGTAATTAATCCACCATTTGCTCTTCATTTAACTCCTTTTTTTAAGCATAAAGAATCTGAATATAATTATTTAGGATATGATAAATATTACAAGGATAAACGTAGTGTTATTCTTGGTAAAATCCCCGATTATAAAATAATCTGTATAGAAGAGAAGGGTTATAAACTAGCGCGATTCACGGATAAGCATGTGAGTACTCTATGCACAAAAAAAATAATACAATCTATTAAATCTATTTGTCAAAAAAGACTTTTCAAAGAAGAAAATCTTACTGGTATAATAGAAATTCCTTTAAGTTCAATTATCTCTGAAGTTAAAGGTAGGTATGGTTTTCATTTACCTCATCTAATAATAAAAAAGTCAAAAAAAATTAAAAAAGAAAAAGTTGAAAAACTAATAGATGATAATTACAATATTCAGGATGTAATTACAGTTCGAATTTCTGATTATCTTTAATTCTAAATAATTGTTTTAAAACAAAATTTATTAAATAGTTTCTAAGATATCTATTTAGATTATTATTAAAATTATCTAGTTTTAGTATTTAAGATATTTAACAAAAAATAATGAAAATTAACAAGAAGACAAATCATAAGACTGATACTAAATTAAGATGTATAGTATGTGGTTCGAATGAGGTATATTCAGAACCATATAAATATAAGCAAGTTGAGAAAATTAAAAGTTTAGTTAATTTAAGAAAAAAATCAAATCTAATATTTACATTAGAAGTGCCTACTTGTCAAGAATGTAATAAAAAGCTTAAGAAATGTACATTATACAATAGAATATCTATGGGAATTTTTATATTGAGCCTTACAATTGTGATTACCGGTATTTTTTTTCTCATCTTTCATCATATATATGGAGATATTGGTGTTCCAATAATTGGTTTTGGTTTTTTATTCACTGTAACTAGTTTAATTTTCAGATATATAATTGGGAAAAATGGATCTAATCCAAGTAATTATTTTTTTTATGATTTTATTAGTAAGGTTTTTTATGTGAAATCAAAAGAAGAAATTGACTGGATCCCTTATAGTTTATGGATTAAAACGGTAGTAGGAAAACAATAAAGCTTTGGTGCCCTTTATATATTTGGGTAGATTTAATTTTTGAGAATTTTTGAAGGAATTCTTCTCAAGGAGAACTATTTTAGTTTGATTAATGGAATACATGACTTTAGAACCCACTTTAATGAAAAAGTTAAAAATTTAAGAATAATTTAATTTATAAAATATTTTAAATAAAATAAAGAGATTTAAAATGGATTTTTACGATGTAGTGAAGAAGAGAAGAAGCTATAGAGTTTATAAACCAGACATGCCTGAAAAAGAAAAAATTGAAAAAATTTTAGAAGCAACAAGGTTAGCACCTACGTGGGCGAATTTACAAGGCTTATCGCTGGTTTTAGTTCAAAAACCAGAAAATGTCAAAGCAATATGGAGTGCAATTGGTCAAGATCAAAAATTTAGTAGTGCTCCTATGTTTATCGTTGGTGTAATAAGTGAGGGAGGATCAGGCACTAATAAAAGTGGTGAAAAATATTATGGTGTAGATTTTGGAATTTGTTTCGAACATTTAATATTAGCTGCTACAGCAGAAGGATTAGCAACTTGCTGGATTGGCTGGTTTAATGAAGGTGAGATAAAGAGGATATTAAATATTCCAAAAAAATATAAAGTCATGGGTTTAACACCTTTAGGATACCCTGTTAAACCTAAAGGTGAAGTAAAAGAAAGAAAACCTATTGATGAGATAGTCCACTATGAAAAATTTTAATGTAATTTTATTTTTTGAATACATTTTCTTTAAATAATTATATCCAGAAATTATTTCATGAAAAATGAAAAAGAAGTTTTGTGTGAAATAATCTTCAAAGATCACAAATTAGAGGTCATATCGACTCGAATAGGAACTATTGATGATACTCAGTTAATAACATTATCCACGAATTCAAATGATTTTCTAATATTTAAGGAAAAATATAATTCTCCAATTTTAAAAAGTGATATAATAGAGATTATTATTCATCGAGATGACAGGAAAATATCTGTCAACGAAGTAAATTCGAGAATTATTAAGCATATAAAATCTCAAGATAAAGGAAAAATTAGTTAAAAATTATTTATTTTTTAATTCGACTAAAATTTTTTCTAGAATCTTTATTATCCTTTCTTTATAGGGAACTTGCTCATGATAACTGTAACTAAAAGCTTTCCAATAAGGTCGTTTATGCCCTATTTTAAATTTAACTCCATTCATAGAAGTCATATATGAATTACTGTCAATTTTAGTTGCGATTTGGTCAGCTATTATGTACCAATGAAATTTAGTATTAATACTTGCTCCAGAATTATTTGGAGCAGGATTAACTCTAGTTTTTATTGAATTAAACTTAAAGCTCCATCTATCAGGTGCTTCTTTAGTTTCATGCCATTTACCTTTATTATAATTCCAATGATGAGAGCTTCCTACTCTCATACCAGAATATTTTTTATTATTATATGTTTTAAGGCTATTATACATTTTAATTAATTACTTTAAAATTGTTTAGATGATCTAAGCTCAAAAAAATAGCATTTTATTAATATTTAGTAAGTCTCAAAATTTACTGAAAAAAAAAAAATTATGCTTCAGTTTTCCATTCATATGGTTTTGGACCAGCGAATATTAAAACAAGTGCCGGGATTAAGATTGGTAATCCCCCCCACCACCAAAAACTGAAAATTTCGATAATAATTCCCCAAATAAGCATCCATGGTATTTTTATGTCTCCAATTTTAAAAAACCAATTATAAAGGGCATCCCAATCTTTAGCAGCACATTTTTCAGAAAATTTAGGTCGAATAATGACAAATCCAATTAAAATTATTATTACTCCCCAAATAATACTCCAGATATCCCAAAAAGGTATTGGAATTTGAAGGGCTGGAGGTAGTGTTGCATTTAAAGCTGCAATTCCAGCAATAAGAACAAAATAATAAATTATTCCAATAATTCCATTTATAATAACAAGGATCCAAGCCCATTTTCCTAGAGTTGATACCCAAGATGCATGTTTCCATTCTTCACTCATATTTTTTACCTCAAGCCTTAATTTTTAATAATTTGAGATAGTAGAATTTAGCTGTAAAAAAATTCTTTAATGTATCAATATTGAAATTTATTTATATAAATTTTAGGTAAAATTACTTATTCTTATTATGACAATAATCATCAAAAACTTAAGGTAAATTAATAGAGCCTCTCTATTTCAATTCAGATTCGAGAATTTCCCCTACATAATAAAGCCCTACTAGATTTCCTCTTCGTTCGAATTTTCTTGAAGCCAGTAAGATTATTACATGTTCATTCTCGTCAAGTAGTTTATTTTCGACAGCATGTTTAACAGATTGTTCTATTATTTCTTCAGCATCCATATTGAAAAAATCAATATTTTCAATTTGAATAGCCTTCACTGCCCATACTAAGTTTAATTCTCTTGCTGTTCTTTTATGTGGTGTTATAGCAATTATCGGTAATGGTGGTCTATACTTTGCAATCATCCTAGCACCATACCCTTTTCGAGTAATAACTACAATTTTACCTCTAAAATTTAATTCCTCCATTTCGGAAGCCAAAGAATGGATAGCATGCCCTAAAGTTTGAGTATGTGTTAGTCTGTCTGAGTCGTATTTATCTGGAACCCTTTTAGTCATATTTTCAGTTGCGGTTTTAGCAATCTGGTTCATATATTGAACAGCATTAATTGGATATTTTCCCATTGCTGTCTCTGCTGAAAGCATTACAGCATCAGTACCATCCATAACAGCATTATACACATCATTTGCTTCTGCTCTTGTAGGAATAGGATTAGAAACCATTGATTCAAGCATTTGAGTTGCTACAATGATAGGTTTTCCTTCGCGATTACTTTTATAGACCATTTCCTTTTGCCATAAGGGTACTTTATCTGGATCTATCTCAACACCTAAGTCTCCTCTTGCAACCATGATTCCGTCGCTTACTTCTAAGATCTGATCAAATTTATCTAATGCTACAGGTCGTTCGATTTTTGAAATTAATTTAATTTTAGAATTGCCATGATTTTCAAGAAGTCTTTTAACATGAAGAACGTCATCCCCTCCAGATACAAATGAAATTGCTACATATTCAGGATCGAGTTTAGCTATAAATTCTAGATCTATTTTATCCTTTTCTGTTGGAACCTTCTGAGATAATTCACCAGTTGGTATATTAACCCCCTTTCTATTGCTAATTGTGCCTCCAGCTAATACTTCTCCAATGATATGATCTACTTCCTTTCTAATTACCTTAATCTTAATAATTCCATCATTTATAAAAAAACTGTCTTCAATTCTCATTGACTTTAGAAATCCAGGTAGAGGAATTGAAAATTGATTTTGATCACCTTCAATTTCTTTTTCAAATACTTTTACTTCTTGACCTATGGCCAGATTATATGCTTTGTCATCTTTGAATTGTCCTACTCGAATTTTTGGTCCTTGGATGTCAGCTAAAATCCCTATATATTCGCTTACTTCTCTAATTCTTTTAACTAATTCTTCTTTTTCATCATGAGTTCCGTGTGAAAAATTTAATCTAAAAATATCTACTCCAGCATCAATGAGTTTTTTGAGTATTTCTTTTGAGCTTGACACAGGGCCTAATGTCGCGACAATCTTCACGGAATTTTCTCTAAATGACATTTTTATAAACCTTTTTTTATGTTTAAAGTAGTTCTACTAAATTCTTAATTTTATCTAATTTAGCTCGAAATTTACGTCTAATATTTATCGATTTTTCCAAAAAATTTTTATAATCTTCAATTTGCTTAAGTTCTTTTATTAATAACAACTGAATCCTTAACGTCCTTGGGAAAATTGAATATTGAACTAACTTAAAATCATTTTTGATTGCATAATCCTTTGCTATCTGGACTAAGAAATCAGAACTATTATTTGCTAAGGAAATGGCTAAAAAGTATCTTAATTTTGGTGTCTTAGAATAATTTTTTACAATAAATAGGAAACAATTTTTATCTTTTTCACTCAAATCATATATTTTTTCTACTGTTAAAGTTTTAGAAACATTAAGGACAATTTCAGAAATTGGAGCATGTTTCCCTCTTATCTTTTTAATATCCTTAATAATTTTATTTTTTATAAATGATCTCAAATCTATTGGGGTTGATTCTTGCATTTTTTAGGTCTCCAGTCCATCTTTTGTTGATATAGTTAATGTATATTACTATAGTTTAAATGAAATATAGATTTAATATAAATCCTTTATAACAAAATCTAAATCGAGATCTTTAAGAGTTTCTTTTAAAGGGTATCCATTTTCAGGATTCCCTCCCATTTCTTTACAAAATCCGGCATAAAAATCTTTATATTCAACAGAAACCCCTTTTGTTGGACCTCTTTTATCGGGAGGGTGTCCAGTAACTCTACTAGGTAATATATTATTCGCAATATCAATTCCTTCACGTAAAGTGAACGCTTGACGAAGGGTTTGAATCCTTAATCCTATCTTTATTAGTTCATCAACAGTAATATTCCATCCAGTAAAATTATTAATGAGATCAATAAATGGATATGGCCCAAATAAAGTAGAAAATAAGCATAAACCAACACTACTTACAACTTGGTGAATTGAAGT
>JAUWHL010000029.1 GCA_030605895.1 Promethearchaeota archaeon
ACTATGGTAGATCCGAAGGATATTGATTTCTATTCATTAGGTTTTAATTTTATTGAAACAAAAACTATGTTTATGGCTACTCATAAGAATGGGAAATGGGACGAAGGAGAATTAATGCCATTTGGAAATTTTGAAATTTCACCTGCATCTAGTGTAATAAATTATGGACAAGGTATTTTTGAAGGAATGAAAGCCTTAAGAGCTAAAAATGGAGAAATTACGTTATTTCGGCCTAAAGAAAATGCGAAGAGATTCAATTTTAGCGCTAGAAGGATGTTAATGCCTGAATATGATGTGGATAACTTTATTGATACCGTGAAGAGAGTTGTAAAGGAAAATGAAGAATATATTCCACCTTATGATAGTGGTGGTGCTTTATATATCCGGCCAATATTATTTGGATATGGACCAATTTTAGGAGTAGCTTCAGCAGAAGAGTTTAAATTAATCATGTTTACAGTTCCCGTTGGTCCTTACTTTCCAGAAGGATTTAAAGGAATTAATTTGGAAATATCAAAAAAATATACGAGAGCCGCTCCGGGAGGGACTGGTTCAGCAAAGACAATATGTAATTATGCTGGGACAATGTTACCAGCAAAAGAATCAAAAGCAAGAGGATTTGCCCAAATTCTTTATTTAGATGCGGTTCATATGGAATATATCGAGGAAGTCGGTGCTGCAAATTTTTTCGCAATGATTAATGGTAAATTAGCAACTCCAAGAAAGTCTGGTACGATTTTAGAAGGAATTACAAGAGAATCTATATTAGAATTAGCATCTAAAAAACTAGGGTTAGAGATTGAAGAGAGAGAGATATCTTATAAAGAACTATATGACGAGTCATGTACTGAAGTATTCTGTGCGGGAACAGCAGCAGTTATAACACCAATTGCATCAGTTACTTTAGAAGGTAAAGAACGGATATTTAATAACAGAGAACCAGGTGAAATAACAAATAAGGTATATAATTTATTGACGGGGATTCAAAGATTAGATATTGAAGATGAATTTGGCTGGATTACTAAGGTTTAATTTTTTTTTTTAATTAATTTGAAATCCTTCTTAATAAAGAATTAAAAGCCTCTTTAACATTATATCCTGTTTTTGATGAGATTTTTAAATAACCTATTATGTTATTATATTTATTGATAATTTCTGAAACACACTTATCATAAACTTTACATTCATGAAGATTAATTATATCACATTTTGTTCCTAATAAAAATGCTGAAATATTTCCATATTCATTTAATTTTTGTATCCATTGTTCTGCATTTTCAAGAGTGTTGAAGCGAGATAAATCAAATAAAATAAATGCAGCAATAGACCCATCAACGAAATTGGTTAAAAGGTGTTTAAATTGATTTTGACCTGCAAAATCCCACATTACGAAATTATACTCGTGCCCATTTACTGTGAGAGTTTTTGAAAAAAAATCAACTCCCTTAGTTAATTCACTATTACCATCGAACCTATCATGAATTAAACGAATGAGAAACGATGTTTTCCCAACACCACCATCACCCGAAACAATGAGCTTTACTGTTTTTTTCATATTAATATTATCTATTTTATTTTAAATATAAAAAAGTACTATAAAATCTGATTTCCGTAATAATGGAACATAAAAAAAATTTTCTACTTATTCTGTGTTTTTCTTTAATAGTATCTATTAATTGAATCTTTATAGTATTCATATAGCAAAAAAATAAAACATAAGAAATCCCATTAACTTTTGATGCAAAAATTTACAATTAATGCATTTCTCGACCTTAGATTAGAAGATGGGAGAACAAACATATATGTAAACAATAAATTATTTATGCATTGTAAATACATTTTATTGAACATTCCTATAGATAAAATTGAAGATTTCGAAAGGATTGATTCAATAGATGAGATTGTAGAAATAATCGATGGACATTTTAAAATTTCTGGTGAAAATCAGGTTAAAATTTCTCCAAAAACGATATTCTGGGCTCATTGTTCAAATCTTCAAGTATGGTATGAAAATGATTATAATTCATGTTTGCTCCATAGAAATTTAGCATTTCCTTTAGTTAAGGCGTTGACTAAGGCAGGAGATAAGCTTGCAGCGTCAGTTTTTAAAGAAGAGGTGGCTAAAAGATTTGAAAACAGTAATATAAAAGTGAACCAGTTTTTATTAAATAACAGGTATTTGGATTGCCTAAATAAAGACGAATTAAGTATTTTACTAGTACAGACGAAATCGAACCTAATTAATAGTGTTATTAGCCAACTCAAAAAATTTATGAAATCGCCTCTTGTAAATTACAGAGAAATAAAAGAATTAATAGATATTTTACTTTTCATCGATTTAAAATATGATCAAAAATACATTTTTTGTGTTCTTAATAACTTAAATAAGAAATTTAGAACTCATTTTGCTCGTTTTTTGACACTCCATCTAAACTATAAAGAGTTTGATAATTATAAAATCCCCTATGGGAAATTTATAACCTATTTTGAAGAAGTTCTTAACTATTTATATGAAACATATCCTGAAATTAATGAATTTCTAAAAGTTATCGATTCTGGTTTTATAAACAGTTCTCTTTCTTTAGATGAGAAGCGATCATACGGTTATGTTTCTTATCTTTAAGATTTTGAAAATTTTTGGAACACCTATTATTTTATTGCTTAAAAGATTTCTCAAGATAATAATAACTATAAGCTTTCTTAAATCCTAGCTTTGTATATAAATCCATAGCTTCTTTATTCTCAATTTCAACTTGTAGCCATATAGTTTTAACTCCGTTTAGTATTCCCCATTCATTTATAATTTTAAAAAACATTGAAGTAGCAATTTTTTGCTGCCGAACATCTGGATCTACTAGTAAATCAGCTATATATAAAAATCCATGGGGATCTAATATTCCCATTAGAGTTCCTACAACTTTACTTTCATATTCGACTACTATAAAACGTTTTTGTGGAATTATAATTCTATATGATAATGCTTCTAAAACATTCTGGGCGTGTTGACTTCTTTTAGAATATTTTTCTAAAAAAGTTGATAATTTATTTACTCTTTCAGAATAAAAAAAGTATGAAAAATCCTCATTATTTATTTCATTTCTTAATTCTTGAATCGAGGCTATCATTGTATGGGTAATACAGCCTGCTTGATGATATCCCTGTTCTAATAATTTAGCATCTAAACCGTCTGGTTCAAAATATTCCGGAATTGTAAAAATTGTTGGTAAATTATAGGTCTGATAAGCTTTTTCAACAAATTTTATATCTCTATCCAAGTTATTTAAGTCACCAGTGTAATTTATAGGGAAAACAGAATTTGCACGGGATGTCACTCCTTCAGTAAACCGTAATACCCACCCGTTTAAGAAGTAATAATGTTGGGCAGGCCAAGAATTCATTAAAATTTCTTGTAATTTCTTGAAATCTTTAATTTTCAACATATTTTCTCAACCTTCTATTCTATTTAGATCGAATTTTATATTAAAAAAAAAATTTATTTATATTTGCTTATTTTGTATTTTAATTCAGTTCATTAGATAGCATTAAATTATGATAAAAAACATAATTTTTGATTTGGGTAATGTATTATTAAATTTCAAACCAGAGACATTTTTACTTAGATATACTAAAGATGAACAATATATCCAAAATTTTATTTCTAAAGTAATTAGAAACAAAATTTGGTTTCGTTTAGATCGCGGAACTATTTCGCTTGAAAACGCTAAAGAAGAGTTTATTAGGAAATATCCTGAAGATAATAGCTTTTTAATCACGTTTTTTGAGCATTGGATGGAAATGCTCACCCCAATACAAGAAAATGTAAAAATATTATGTGATTTAAAAGCTAACGGTTATAATACTTATATTTTATCTAATTATATAGAAGAAGCATTTGAGATTACAGAAAAAAAATACGATTTCTTTTCACTTTTTAATGGGAAAATAATTTCAGGCCAAGAAAAGGTTATTAAACCTGAAATTGAAATTTATCAAAAATTAATTGATAAATATAATTTAGTGCCAGAAGAATGTGTTTTTATTGATGATATTCGCTCATTTTTATTTCGTGCGAGGAAATTAAAGATGAAAACAATCTTGTATACACCAGATACAGACTTAAGGACAGAATTGAGAAAATTAGATATAAGTGTTTAAAAATTATATTACATAGCTGGTCGATTTTCTTTAAACCATTCAATGGCAAAATCTACAATTTCTCTTTGTGATAATAATCTAGCATCAGTAATTCCAACTTTACTTGGAATATAATTTATTTTTGATTCGTAATCTTTTCCTAATTGCTCAAAATCATCCATATTAAGTTCAAATTCTTCCCATTCTGTCCATTGTCTTTTATTATTTACTAGTATTGCAGATCCATTTAATTTATATCGCTTTTTAAAGAAATTGCTTCGATATTCTGCAAGATGTAGGGATGTATTGTTTTCATGAGAAACTCCAAGTAATAAAATGTGTCCATCAAGTTCATAAATTCGAGCTAAAGGAGAATCTTCACCAAGATCTGCAAGTAGTTCATGATTTTTTGTAATTATTTCTGCGTATTTTCCCCATGCCGCAAACGACGATACAGGATGATTACTACGAACAACATTAGGCCATTTTATAAAAGTTTCTACGATAATCCCCATTCCTCTGGTAGGTGTTATTTCGGGATTATAAGCAGGCATTTCGTTCCGAATTATCTCCCACCAATTTTCAGGAACAGGTGGATTTTCCCATTGAGATGGATCTGAATTATCACTTGAAAATGTGGGCATAATTAGGGTTCCTTCTGATGTAAGAATATGCATTAGCGCACTTATAACAGCCACGGGGCCACCAACAGTCCAACCTATCTTACTTAATGAACTATGCATTATTACTACTATTCCAGGTTTAATTCCAAGCGTTTTAAAATCCTGTTTCAATGTGGTTACTGTATTAGGATATTGAGTAGATTTAATAACTTCCTTCTCAGATCTTTTGTTATGTTCAGCGTCCATGAAGATATTGAATATTTAAAATTAAATAAGATTTTTGATTAAAGGGTTTTTGATTTTTCGACAAAAATACTAAATCCATACTCTGTTTTTCTTTAAAAATATACAATAATTGATAGAAGTATGGTTGACAATCATAGTTATAGTTTTTTTGGTCAAAAAGTAGGATTGATTATTCAAAGTGCTTCTAAAAATGAACCTTTTATCTTTTTTAGGCTTATTAAGAGCAAAAATGATGGATCTTGGGAAAAACCTAGCAACGGAGAAGGCAAAATAATTAAATTCTCTTTAGAAGAATTGGTTTGGATTATTCGAGTGCTTACAAAAGGGGTAAATTCATGGTCAAGTTATCATACTTACAAGGATAATAAAACTCAGATATCATTCAAATGGGAGGATGGAGAAAAGGCGAAACTTTGGATTCATATCGGTTCTTATTCAAAGGTGCTAGAGTATTCTCAATTTAAAATATTTGAAATGCTACTAAAGCACATACTAAAAGAAAAAATAGAATTTGCTACTGTTCTTAATAGTTCAAAGAGGAGTAATGTCAAAAAATTAAACAATATCGTTGTACAAGAAGAAATTATTTTGGATACTGGCAATAATGTTAAAATGAATAACGATTTTAAAGGTTATAATGATGGAAAGCCTAGTGAGATTAAAGAAATAGCTGGAACAATTAAAGGTGAAACTGATAAAGCCTTGCTTATTCAATTTGAAAATGAAGCAGAAGTCTGGATACCAAAATCCACAATTCATTCGGGATTTAATGATGTAAAGAACCTTGTTCAAAAATTCTCTATTGATAGTTGGATTTTAAAAAAAAATAAAGTTGTGTCTTAACACTCGGAAATAATGCCTGAATCTGAAGAACTTAATAGAGAAAAATATAGATTTATAATCTATCATGGACATATTCATATATTAGCAAAAAATGAAGATTCTGAAGAACCAGATGATATACATAATAAAAAAATTCCTAAATTCTAATTTATTTCTGTACAAAAGACATTTTTGAAAAATCCCTGAAAAGCCTTAAGACTTTAATAAATGGGTCGAACACGTCGAGGAATATGAAGATCTGTTGAAAAGATGTAATTTACTCTTAATGCATAAATTTTATCGTAGTTTTTTTGTTAATCTTTTATACTACTTTTTTAACCTTAAAAATTGAAAACGTACCATATGCTTTAGAAACAAGAGTTCCATTACTCATGATTTCTGATTCAAGAATTCCTATACTTCTACCTTTATGGATTACACTTGTATCACAGATTAGAGTTCCTTCTCTAATAGGTTTAAAATAAGTTATTTTAATCTCTACAGTAGCACATAATTCATCTTTTTCTAATAGAGAATATAATGCACCTCCCATACCTGTATCTGCCATTGAATATAAGACACCTCCATGAAGTGTTTTATGTGGATTCATCAATTTTTCTGCTACCTCTAGGACACACTGTGAATGTCCATTGCCATATTTAGTAAACTTTAACCCAATTAAGTCTCCAAAGGGATGAAATCCCTTTGCATGAAAAACGGTCTTTTTAGACATACTCTATGTAAATATTATTGAAATTTAACCTTTATGAGGATAGCTTTATAGATTCATTGTTTAAATGAGGAATAACAATATTTCTGGTGTTTATTAATGCAGGAATTACAGAATGTTTCACCACATAGAACACAAACGATCTCTTCATTATTGTAAATATTCAAGTTGAATTTACATCGATTACAATGCCGGTATCTCTCTGAAAAAGAATTTTTACTTTTTTGAAATTTTTTATTTTTTAATTTTACTATAAAACTTAACATCTTCTAAAAATACATGGATTATATTTACTATATTTTAAAATAGAGCCTTAAAAACTTAGAATAAAATATACCTAAATTGAAATAATCCACTTAATTTTACTTTTTCTAAAATATTCCGATACTATTTCTAATGTTAGTTTTATTGCAAATCATCGACTAATTCAAGAAATTCTGTATATGGAATCGCTGTCCAGCTCTCTGCAAATGTAGCACCCGCAGAACGGGAAAGTAATGAAACTTTCGCAGCTTCTATTTCATCTTTCACTTCAAAAATATCAAAAAAGTCGTAAGGCCCTAATATAGCATAATGGGCGATCCATTTGATATTTGGAACTTTATCTCTAACTAACTTTAAAAATTCTTCACCTTGTTGTTTCCTTTTTTTAACTAAATCAAGATTTTGAAGTTTAGTTGCAAGTATAAATATTGGCATAGTATATGGTTGGGGTAATTTATGCTATAAATCTTACCTTCACTAATAAATGTTAAGTTTAAAAAAAATAGGAATATGTTATGAATTTTTTTCTGCTCTCGCTAATTCTGCTTTTTTATCCATTATTGCCATATAAGTCGCTTTAGAATTTATCGGAGGGATAATTTCCGTTTCTTTTTTAAAAAGCTGAATAGCCTCAGAAGTACAAGTAGGAACACAAATTCCACATCCTATACATCTTGCTTTGTTAACATTGGCAATGTTATCTTCAATATGGATAGCATCCATGTTGCATCTATCTTCGCAGATTCCACATCCCACACATAGATCCTCATCTACTTCTGCATAATAATTAGTAGCAAAGAACTGAGCCGGTTCTGATAATCTTTTTTGATTAGTAAGAATTCCACAACAACATCCACAACAAGTACATATGGCCATTGGTCTTTGAGAATTACCAGGTTGTATTACTAAGCCATCCTCTTCAGCTTTTCTGAGAATTTTTAGTGCTTCTTCTTTAGAAATTTCTCTGCCTAATCCTTTTCTTATATACGTTTTCGCAAATGACCGAAAGGCAAAACAAGATTCTCTGAGATCCGTTTTTTTACAAGGATCTCCGACAAGATCTTTTGCTTGTCTGCAGATGCATTCTTGAACTGATATTGGTTCTCCTATATTTTCAATCATTGTTCTTAGTTCGTCATAAGTTGAGATTTTTTGCTCAAAAGTTACACTTTCTTCTATAGGAATTGTACGTAATTGAGGGATTTTTGTCTTATTAAACTCATCTATAAATGCCTCTTCAAAGTATTGCATAAAATCATTATAAAAATCTTCTGTGAGACGATTCAGTTGTAATTCATAGAAACCAATTACTAGCGGAGCATTTACGTAATATTTTATTTCCTCATCTCCTTCTTTTTGTGAGCCGAAATGAATAAGACCTTCTTCATCCATTTTATCTAATTCATGTTCTAATTGCTCAATCGTTATACCACTACTCTTAACCTTTCTATATATCTTCTTTAAGGGTAAAGGTTGGAAACTCAAGTTCGTTGCCAATTCTGCTTGTTTAGGAGTAAAAAAATATTTTAGAATTCGCAACTCTACACCAGATTCAGTAGCAGGAAATCCAATTGGTAATTTATCAAGATGTTTTTGTAATTCTCGATAAATACTGTTATTCTCGTTATTCATAGGTTGAATTTATATTCAAATCTATTTGAAATTAACTATTAGCTGTTATAAGTCATGAATGGTATGCAATCCAATCTAAGCAATTCTCAAAATACTATTGATTAGAGTATAGTTTAAGAAGTTAATATCTTTTAAAAAAAATAATTGTTCTTATCTCATTACTCCATAAAGCTTGAAAAGAATGAACCACTATATACCTTTTTGTAATAATCATGTATTTCAAATATTTGAATTTAATTGCTTTCACCTCTTAAATTAAATTATCTGAAAAATCAAAATATCCCGTATTCATCTGTGGAAGATAAAATTACTTATATTATATCATTGAATTCATCCTCTAAAATTATTAAAATTGAAAGAGTGATATATTTTGGAAGAAAAAGCTTTCCTAGAATATCTTATAGAGAATAATGTTTCTCAAGAACAAGGAGATATTTTTATTTCTAGATTAGGTGAATTTAATAAATATCTTAGAAAAGAAAAGAATGATATTGATACAATTCCTAATAGAAAAATACTTAATTACACTGAATATTTAGTGGAAACTGAGAGAGACTATGTATTAGAATTTTTGAGAGCTTTACTCAATTATGCTAATTTCACAAAAAAATATGATTATGTGGTTGAGATTGTTGATATTGTAGAATCATTTAACGCAATGGATAATCTTTATTTGAGGATTGCTGAAGAATTTGATGATAAAGTTCGAGATGAAATTTTTAAAAATATAAATATTCCACCTTTGGGTGTTGATCCTGATAAGAAACCCAAAATTTCAAAAATAGTTATGAAAAGATTAGAAGAGAAGCTTGGCGAAGAAAAGACAATAGAATTATTAGCTCCTTGCTTACATGGTCGCCCTCTTGAACCCATTAAAAAAGATAGAGAGGTTTTTTTAAGAATAAATGATATTGATGAATTCTTAAAGGAAAAAAAACAAGAATCTATTAAAACAGCCCAAAAACACCAAAAAGAGGGGACGCTATTATATGCTCAGTATGTTGATGAAGAAGTGGTAGAATATATAAAAGATAATCTAACCATTACTCCTGGAATAAGAGAAGGAGATAAAATTATAGCTACTAAAACCCCTTATCAAATAAAGAAATTTTTGAATGCTGAAAACGAGAGGATGAAGAGATATTATTCTTGCTATTGTGCTTGGGTACGAGGTGCAATTAAAAATGGTACTGAAAAAGAGATTTCTCCTAATTTCTGTTATTGTAGCACCGGATTTACCAAAAAGTATTGGGATGTAATATTCGATCAGCCAATTAAAATCGACCTAATTGAATCACCTCTTAGTGGAGCATTAGAATGTAAGTTTGCTATACATATTCCAAAAGAATTCCAAAAATAATGCAATTCTAAGTGAGGGATGAAATTAATTCCTAATTAATTATTGGAAATCGTTCCATCTCAAATCAACCAAACCATAAATATGCTCCGCATCTCTCATACTCTTTCCTAATTTTTTATAAAAACAAATTTTAATTGTATAGATTCAATTTAATACCTGTTTTATGGTGAATAATGTGACTAAAGTAGCAGTTGTTTCTACAAAAGATCGTGTTTATGGTGTAAATAAGTCTTTAGAGTTATTAGGTATCAATCCTGTTAAAGATAAAAATGTAATTTTCAAACCAAATTTCAATACTGCTGATCCTCCTCCCGCTTCCAGCTCAATGGAAACAATAAAGCAACTTATTATCAAATTAAAGGAAATGGGTGCAAAGACCATCACAGTCGCAGAAAGAAGTGGTCCAGCTAAAACTGCAGATGTTATTAAGAAAAAGGGATTAAATGAATTAGCAAAAGAATTAGATTTTAAGATACTTGATTTGACTAATGTACCTAAAGAAGATTTTATCTTTAAAAAACCTAAAGGCTGTCATTGGAAAGAAGGATTTCTTTTTCCAAAAATATATAATGATGCGGAATGTATTGTTGAAACGTGTTGTTTAAAGACTCATATGTATGGTGGTCACTTTACATTATCACTAAAGAACGCAGTAGCATTAGTACCTAAAAAATTTATGGGTGAATTACACTCTTCTAAACATCAAAGATTGATGATCGCGGAAATTAATGCGGAATACAAAGCTGATTTAATTATCATGGATGGTCTTATTACCTTTGTAGATCGTGGACCAATGGAAGGTACCCGAAAAGAAGCAAATGTCTTTGTTGCTGGGACAGATAAGGTAGCAATTGATGCTGTTGGCGTTGCTATTTTACGGATTCTAGGAACAACACCAGAAGTATCTAATGGTCCAATTTTTGAGCAAGAACAAATTAAAAGAGCAGCAGAATTAGGAGTAGGGATTACTTCTTTTGATGAAATTGAATTTATAACTGATTCTGAAGAAGCGGAAAAACTGGTGGCACAAATCAAAGAAAAACTGGAAGAATGAATAAACTTTTTTTTAGAACGAATAAATAAAATCTAAAATTTTTACTTATTTTTATATTCCTTCTTGGCGTTCTCATTCTCCTGATAAAGCGGCACGTGCTTTCTCTAAGTCATCGACTCCGAGAACTACTCTATTATTCTCAGCAAAATAGATTAGATCAATATTAACACCAGAATCACCTATTTTACGTGTCATATTCCCCCCTGTGCCAGGTTTTCCCACAGTATGACCTATTTCCACAACAAGCACTTCACGCACAGCACGCACTTCAAAACCAGCATCTTCGAGTAGCCAGCGGGTCGTTTCTTCATCTTCAACCAAAATATGGACAAAGGCTTCATTTTTTAAGGGAAATCCACATAACCCTTCCATATTAATACCATTTTTGCCCAATGTTTCACCCATATCCGCTAATGCACCTGGTTGATTTTTTAAAACAACTATTAAATCTTTCAATATTTATATCCTCCTATTTCTATTTATTTTATTTATTAAATTAAATCTTATTTTGTTATCACGAGATTTCTTTGCAATATTTAATTATGTCATTTCCTTATTTAAGCTTTCTTTTGAAATTTCTCTTCTAAAAATAAGGATAAAAAAAGAAATTGAAAAAAAGGAGTATAATGTTTTTATAGTACTGAAATGAAATCTTCTGCAGACCTATAGATAACATCATCATCTACTATTAAAATCCATTTAAAGCGTATGATGATATCCTGTGTTGTACAATTCACAAAGCCATTTAAAATGAGTCCTTCGCCAGAAAAAAGAATTTCATCAATTAGAGTAAAATTAACCCCAGTGCTGAAAGTATAATATTCTATAGGATGAGAAGGTGGCACTAAAATAGAAAAGTTTGCGCCTCCTTCTCGATATAGTGAAAGATTAACCTTGATATTATAACCCGGAGCAAGAACAGTTTCATTGAGATTTTCAAGTTCAATTCTAAAGCCCGCAAGATCGTTTGGCAAAGTCATTGAGTTATCCATATAAAAATCAAAAGATATGGCAAATATTTTGACGGTTATTGTTAATTTATTGGAAGTGGTATTCCCAAATTCATTCGATGCTTTCACGAGGAATTCATAAGTTCCAGAAGGCATATCAAGAATCTGGTAGGTTGTCTGTGAACTGGGCAGATTTCCGATTACCAAGCTGTTATTTCTATAGATTGAATAACTTTCTGCT
>JAUWHL010000013.1 GCA_030605895.1 Promethearchaeota archaeon
ATATTGGTAATTTTCATCCTAACTTTAAGAATTTGTTATTTTTCTCCGAAACATTGAAAGAAAATGACTTAAATGAATTTGTCAATGATATTGCGGAAAAATTAGGCCAAATCTATAATTAAATTAAAAATAATTGAGAAACAAGGCATGTTACGACAAATTTATATAGTTTTAAAAGATAACATAATATATCAAAGGAATTATGCTAAAGGTTTAGATGATTCTCTCTTTTCAAGTGTCTTCTTAAATATTAAGAACTCTGCTTTTTCTAAATTTGGCGAAGAAACTGCATCATATGAGTTTTTTACATATAGACTTTCATTTATTGTAGAGAAAAATTTAAATTTAATTCTCCTTTTTGTAACTGGCTTAGGGGATGATTTTAAGAATATTAAACTTCAATTACAAAAATTTAAAAAAGAATTCTTAGAATTTTTTGGGGATAACATAAAAACTGAAACCCCAACAATAATCCCTAATGTTCTTGACCCAATTATTGATACAATTCATAGAAATTTAAAACCTAAAATATCTATTGTAGGTTTTTCTGGAGTAGGGAAAACCACCACCACCAAACTTATAAAATCCGAAGAAATTCCTATGCAGCATATTCCTACTATTACAGGTGAGGTTGCAACTATTAAAATCGGTAAATTACACTTCTTTCTTTGGGATTTTGCAGGACAAGAACAATTTGATTTTCTTTGGGAGAAATTTATAATGGGGAGCGATGCTGTTCTCTTAATGACAGACTCAACACTGGAAAACCTTGAAAAAAGTAGATATTTCTTTGAGTTAGTAAACAGAGTAATACCTTATGCTCGTTTAGCAATTATCGCAAACAAGCAAGATCTCTCCGAGGCAATGAAGATTGAGGATATTGAGAGATTGATGGGGCAAAAAGCATATTCCATGATTGCTATTGATCCGAATAATCGACCAAAAATGATTCGTATTATAGCAGATGTTTTAGATATGGATCCAAAAGTATCACCATTACTTAAACCTATTTTTGAAAGAGATATGCTCATGGATAAAGCACAGGAAGCACTGGAACAAGGAGATTTTAACCTAGCAGTAGAAATTTTTGAGAAAATAAGTAATATTTGCCTAGAACTTGGAGATGATTCACTTTCAATTGAACTTCAAGAGAAAGCTGATAAATTAAGAAGCCTTCTGGGATAGTTACCACGTTCTTGTAAGATTTTGTAGAAACGCTAAAACTTCATTCTTTCCAACTGGTACAATATCAGAACGAAAAATAATCTGTTTCTCTTTATATGGAATTATAAATTTCATATCAACAGATTCTTCTGTTTCTAAAGCCTTTTCTATCTTGAATAGAATCTCTTCAGCGATTGCTTTAGGTACTATATCATAAACGCTTTTTCCGATGAAGTTTCTAGTAGATGATGCAATTTCAAATATTTTCTCAATTTTTTTATCTAATTGAGCATCAAGAAAAATCCCATCTAAAGATATTCGAAAAATTGAGAATGGAATGTGTTTGAGAAGAATTGAATTTTTAACTTCAATTTGTTTCAAATCATCTTGATTTTTAAGCTTCTCTATTGCAGCCCCTATCTCCAAGGCGATAGAAATAATTAATTCCATATCTTCAGCAGATATAATTGTATGATCATTAAATATCATATTAATTGATCCAATAATTTCAAATTTTGAAAATAGTGGGATTATTGCTCCAAAAATAGTTTCAGAACCTTTAAAAAATTGTTTTATAACATCTGGAAAATTCTCATTGAAAAGAGCTACTCCTTGTGAAAAAACAATTGCATATGGATTTTTGTTAATATCTATATTATTATTGTTTTCAAAAAAGAATTGTGGAAGTCCTTTATGAGCTATGATTGAAGCAATATTTTGGGTTTTATCTACCAAGTAGATGCAACAACCTTTAAGATTTAAGAAATCAATGATTGAGTTTATTGTCTTGTTAAGCAAATCAGACAAATTGGTAGCCTGATTAGCAATGCTTATAAAATTATTCAGTGTATCAATTTTTTTTGCATGTTCCTTAAGTTTTTCTTCAATTGAATATAAATCTGTAAAATCATGGAAAAGATATTGAATATAAAATTCTTCCCCTAACTTTATCTCATTGACACTGACTTCTAGATATAATAATGTACCAGTTGATTTTTTCATCCTTGAAATTATCGGTGGTGGCTGATCTATTAAATGTTTAATCATGTTTGGATCAACTAATCCCTCATCGAATAAATCAAGTTTCAAGGCTTCGATTCCAATGATTTCTTTCCTTGTTTTTTCTACTAATTTTTCTGCTTCTAGATTAATATCAATAATAACCCCTGTATCGCGATTAATGATGAATATCGCATCCCTCGCTGCTTGGAATAAAGCCTGATATCGATGTTCTGCCATTTCTAAGGTTTTAATTACTGGTTTGATTGACTCAAAATAAGAAAAGAAAAAATTTTGAATTTCTTTTAGCTTGTTGAGATCTGCTTTGTGATCTTTTGGTTCATAATCAAATGCTAGATACGCTTCTTCAAAGTTGATAAGATAATTAGCAAAACCTTCGAGAAGTTTATTAGCAAGCATTAAACTTATCTGAGTTTTAACGTCAGTTATTAATGTGATTAAAAAACTTTCATATCCCCCTCGCGCAAATATATTAGGTTGTTTGAAGAATAAATTAGCTGTCTTAATCTCCTTAAATATGTGAATAAACACACCTTTTGTTGGGAGCTCTATTAATGAAGGAATGTCTTGTATGAGTTTATCATCTATTGAATTTGGCGCTTTCAAAAAAATACTAGGTCCAAATAGTGGATCAAATCTAACAAGACAAAATCCAATCAAGATATTTCACTAAAATATTGTTGTTTTCAGATTTTTAATTAATAATAGAATTATAAAACTTTATTGTTATAAATTTATTTTTAAATGGTGCTTATCTTAAGTTATTTTATTAAATTTTAAAGCTCATTAAAAACATTAACAATTATTGTTGAGGAGTTTAATTTAATTTAAATTTAACTTCATTTTAAGACAATTGTTCTACTTTTATAAATCTATAAGGAAATATTATAAAAGGATTAATTTTTTTCATTATCATGGAGGATTTGAATATATATCTACAACCAACTGAATTTTTTGATTTTAATAAAAAATCCGTGAGTAAAAAAGCTTTTGAAATTACTAAAAATCTAATAACCGATAGGGATAAGGCTATTGCTCTATTCTATTGGGTTAGAAATGAAATTAAATATAATATGTTGACGTATATACCGAATGTAAAAGCAAATTTTAGGGCAAGTGTAACTTTACGAAGAAAAAATGGCTTTTGTATTTCAAAATCCATTCTTTTATCATCTCTCGCTCGAGCGATTGGAATTCCTGCTCGCATTCATTTGGTAGATCTAATTAATCATTTAATTTCTCAAAAGGTGATCGATTGGATGGGGACTAATGTTATGTTTGTCCATGGTTATAGCGAATTCTATTTAGATGGTAAATGGGTAAAATTAACACCCTCTTTTGATCCTAAAACTGCAATTAAAGGAAAATTCCTCCCAATGGTAGAATTTGATGGTGAGAATGACGC
>JAUWHL010000185.1 GCA_030605895.1 Promethearchaeota archaeon
AAACATGGTAAATTTAGATCCTGAAAAGCTTAGAGACATTCCGGGATGGAAAGATGCTCCGATACATATTTGTATGGATGCAGATTACCGAGGATTGACTTTTTGTTGTAAGCCTGGTTATTCATTAATATTTGGTCTAAAATGTAAAAGAGATGATATATTAAAAGAGCTAGAGCTGAGTTCTGAAGAATTTATACGAGTTAAAGAGGAATTTTCGAAAGAAAATAATTGGGATTCAGAGATAGTATGCTTTGGCTCACTTTCCTACTGTTGCATGCGTCGTAATGGTTGTTCAAGAAGAGATCTTGCTTTAATTGAAAGATACCCAAAGAAATCTTTAGAAGAGATAATGAAAATATACTTTAAAAAAAAAAAAGAATTATCAAAGAGAATCTTGGAATGTATTACAAACATTGAAGCAAAAAAGAAAATTGAACCATATTTAGGTTTATTCTGAAAACAACTTATCTCTAGGGTTATTTTATCAACAATAGTATAGAAGATTATAAAGAATATGAAAGTTTCTGTTACTCATGAATTAGATCTTGATGGATTGGGTTCTCAAGCGATAATTCAAAGATATTTCAATCATCTTCTTAAAAACAATAAGGTTAAATTAAATCTTCATTACGCACATTATACTAATTTTATTGATAAAATTCAAGAAATTTTAGATGTTAAATTTCTTCCAGAACAGTTAATTATCTCAGATATTGGATTTAATGATGATTTTAAAAAACTCTATCCACTTTTTAAAAGATTTAAAGAAAAGTCAGGGAAGATATTATGGTTTGATCATCACTTAATAAATATAAATTATAAAAATGAATTGGAGAAAATTCTTGAGTTATATATTAATGATCCGAATCGATGTTGCGCAGAAATTATAAAAGATTATTATTTACCAGACGATCTAATTGCGAAAAAAATAGCAAAATTTTCAAGAGACATAGATTTCGACACTAAAAACTATCAAATTGCATCCAACCTTCAATCGATTATTGCTTATAACAGAGGTTCTGGATTAAATGAAGTTAAGAAAAAAATTGTGGAGTTAATGGCTAATGGGATTTTCGAAAATAAGTGGTATTCTAATCAATTAATAAATATAAAGAAATGGGAAAAAGAACAAACCAACTTTGCTTTAGAGCACATATATTTATTACAGATAGAGGAATTTGGAAAAGTTGCAATTTCCTTCGCAAAAATTGGAGGAGGAAAATTATCTTTATTACTTAAGGAAAGTTATCCTGAGGCAAAAGTATTTATTGGAATTGATTCACGATATAATGAAATAATTATACATAGTAATTATGTTAATTGTAGGGAATTGGCTAGATATTTTTATGGTGGAGGTCACAAAGATAGAGCTGGCTTTAGATATGAGAAAATTTTTTCACATGAGAATAAAATTGATCAGATTTTTATTTATAAAATCAAAGACAAAATTCTAACGTATCGAACTTAAAAGATTTATTCAATGAAAAATTGAAAAGTCCTTTTTGTCATATGAAAAATAGGAAATTTTATATATCACGAATTTTTCATAAATTTAAGATGATACTGGAGGAAGTTATGCCACATCCTAGAAGGGATGATATTTATATAAATCAAATTGTAACTCCCTACAATCAGATAAAAAAGAGCGAAAAAACCTTCGTAAATCGAATTCTATTAAAAGAAGTCGCTAGAAGAACAGTAAAAATATCTGTATAAATTTTGATTTTTTTTATTCAATTTTGAATAAAATGAAAAAAGAGAACTAAAATTATTTATTGATTTTTGTGCAAATTAAAGGAACTATATAGGTTAAAACAAAGGCTAATACTGCATACCGAGAAAATCTATAAAAAACACTGTTGATCTCCAATATATAATCCATAAGAATAAAGAGAACTAGTACAATTACTAAACCTATTATTACGTTAAGAACCTTCTCTTTATTGCTCAACTGAGATGGGTCGTACTTAACATATTCGTTTTCTAAAAGATATCCTACTCCAAAACCTAATAAAACACCTGCAACGAGACCGAAAGCGCCTCCGTCAGAGTAAGGGTCAGGAGTAGGTGAAATAGCTAAGCCTAAACCTGCCATTGGAAATATTAAAGTCACAACAAGAAATAATGCAACAGAAACAACTACAGTCATTATTATTTTGGCAATAAAGCTAAGTTTATTAAATTGTTCTGTTAATATTGGTTCTAAATAGATAAATAATAACAGCATTCCAATCCCTATTAATAATCCTCCAATCATATCCTGTAAATCATGTACACCAATTATAGTTCTTGATATTGCGATAAGAAAGATTAAACCTGAAAGTATTACCGGAATAATAGGGATATCATTATGCTTATAATTATCTTTAAATTTTTTTCCTAAATATCCCCAAAAAACAACACTATTTTGAGCATGACCCGATGGAAAGCCATAATTTGGTTCTATAACACCATAATCTTCAGCAGGATCTACATTTTCTGCTGGTCGAGGATCTTGAATTATTTCTTTAATCAATTCCATAGTATAATAGGAAATAAGTAGACTTAAGGTTAAATTTTTAGCAAATTTCTTATTGTAGCCCAAATACAAAATCGCTATGACTATTATGAGGACTATAGGGTCACCAAAGTAAGTAATAACATTGAACACAGTTTGAATAGTAGAACTATCCGAATAAAACGCTTCGTTAAGACCAGCGAAATATAAAATTAAACCAATTAGTAATATAGCTAACCACGTAATTCCGATTATCATTAACGCTTTTTTAGATAAAAATTCTGCTTTTTCAGACATTATTTTTTCAACTATTTTAAAATTGATCAAGATTTTATTTGTTAAGGAAATTAATAAAGATTTGTATAAAATTAATAAGATTGATTTAAACAATTTTTAAAGAATAGAAATCCAATTATTAATGAAAAACCATATTAGCGAAGATATTTTTAATCTATCTTAATATTTGTTTGTTTTTCATCAATTTTTTTTAATTTTACTTCTAAAATTCCGTTAGTATACCTTGCTCGTGCATAATCTGAATTAATTGGTGAAGGTAGCTCAACTTCTTTATAATAGTTTCGACCTTTATCCTTAGATTCCGTGGATATCGTTAATGAATGCGTAGTTGTTTTTAATTCAATTTCATCTCTCGTAACACCAGGCATTTCGCATATAATTATTATCTGGTCACCTTGTTCATTTACTTCTGTCAATGGTTCTCTAACATTTTTAACTTCTGGATCTCCTGAATATGGTTTTGCTTTAACATTCCCAAAAGAATCTATAGTTGGTTTGCCATCTTTACCAATATTAATATTAAACCCATAAGTCATTGGAAAACCAAATCTGGATTTATTCTTATTAAATTCCCTCATAATCTCTTCAGGAGAAAGATTTTGAAATTCAGACGGCAAATTTTTCATGATTTTTTCAAAAATGCCCTTAAACATGTGTCGAAACTGCTTAGATTGAAATAGTTTATTAGGATCTATTAAAAATTTATTAGGATCACTGAAAAATTTGTTTGGATCCTCAAAGAATTTAAAAAAATCAAAAGGATCTTTTTTTTCTTCATCCTCATCTTCATCTTTATCCCTATTTTTTTTTGGCATATATGTTCCTCTTAATAAGGCAAATGAATCTTACAATATCAATTAAATTTAATAGGCAATATTTTTAATTAATTATTATAATAGCTAAAAACTAATTAGCTTATATTCTAGAAAAAATTGTTTGGATTAATAAATCTATTCCACATAAAAACTTATTCTAGATTAAGGGAAATATTATAATTAGAGATTATGGTTTGAGATTTTATGTATAGTGAGCTAAGTGAAGATGAAAAGCAAATGTATCTTGAAGTATTACGCGAGAGTCCGCTATTACCTTTTTCAAATTTCGCATCAAGAGGAGATATTCCCGATAAAGTTGATATTGCGCGTCCTAGAAGTCATATAGATAGAGAAGTCTATAGACTCGTACAACAAACTTCTAGAGATAGATCTAGCAGATTAATTCCAATCTTGGGTTCTGCAGGTACAGGTAAAACACACGCATATCATTCGTTCAAAGATAAAGAACGTGAAAATAGAAAAAAATTAGAAAGTGTTGATGAATTAGAAGAAATTGACGCGAGTAAAGCAGCAACTTCTACTGATTGGACAATTGTATATGTTCCAAGTCCTCCAGCAAGTATACGAGTTTTACTCCATGTATATACCTGTATTATTGAGGAGCTCGGTGCAGAACTGCTTGATATTGTTTCTAAGAAATTAATGAGAAAATGGGGTGGAATTAAAAAGGGTGTTTTCCAAAAACCCAAAATTGAAGAAGTTATTCAAAAGGGGATTAGAGAATTCCCGGGTGTATTTGCTGATTGTGTTAAAGCTTTAGTAACTTATCAATTAGATAAAAATAAGAAAGGACTTGCTGAAAGATGGCTTCTAGGCGAAGATTTAGAAGATGAGGATTTAAATGAATTAGGGATAAATTCTGTGGTCGAAGAAGATGATGTATGCCTCGCTTTGATTAAAATCATTACTGAGAATTTAGATAAAGTGCTTATCCTCTATTTTGATGAATTGGAGTCTCCGTATAGAATGTTTGGAGAAACTGCTGAAAGGAAATTTCTTGAAATTTTAAAGAGACTCTATAATGAAGTTAAAGGATTAGTTATTACTATTGCTGTACTGAAAGAAATTTGGCCTAGAATCATAGAGATTGCAGATGCCCCATTAAGATCTCGAATGGAGCCTGAACAAGAATTAAGACCATTTAGCTTAAATGACTTAAAGATCTTTTTTTCAAAATCCATGGAGGCATTCTGGGAAGATAATAATCTGAATCCCCCTCTATATCCGTTATTTCCATTAAATGAAAAATTAATCGAACTAATATACGAGAAAACACAAGGAAATCAAAGAAATTCTATAAAACTTTGTAGAAGATTCATTGATAAAGTAGTTATGGAGGAAATGACAGTTGAAGAATTACTGGAAGTAGGGGTTGAGATTGTAGCCTCCCCGACGCCCCGAGTAGAAACTGAAGAGGAAATAGTAGATTTTTCTAAACCAAGAGAAGTTATTAAGAAAACAATCGAGGATATTTTAGCAGAAGAAGAATATTCAATCGATGTAAATCCTCAATCTGTCGCTGGTGCTACGTTAAAATGCATAGATATGGTCGGAGAAATTAAAGAAAAAAAATTCAAGACACAGATGGAGTTTAAATTCAAGCTTGGAAAAAGATCACAGACTTTAGCTGCTGCAATCGAAACCGAAGGCAAGAAATGGGGATTGGAAATACCGTCGATTAAAACTTTTGACAGAAGTGCTGGTGTAGCAGGATATTATGCTGCCAAACGACTAAAAGATGCTATTACAGAAAGAGCAATTGATTCAGCACTTTTAATTGTTCCTCAAGGTACGGGAGGCGCAAAATATGAGATGATTTTGAAGGATAATCCAAATATCCATAGAGTAGAATTGAATAATGATATTGGAGAAAAATTAATCGCGAATGCGTTAAAATATCCAACAAAAGAGGGTTGGGATATTTGTAAAATAATTTTTAAGGACATTGGAGATTATGTGCCAAAGGCCGAAGAAATTCCTTCTGATGAAGAATTACTTGAATAAATTTACAAATTTAAATTTTTTTTATAAACTCTCTTATTTTTTCATCTGAATCGTTCAGTTCTTTCACTAATCGTGAAGCTCTTTGAGAAACATTCTTCAATTTCGTTAAATTATTAATTAGCTCATGATCTTCAAATGAATGTGAAATCTCAATTAATCTATCTATTGGTTCGATGAGGTTGTTATATGCGTTTAATTGAGTTATGTCAATATCATTAAAAATTTTTTCTAATTGCTTATTTAGACTTTCCTGTTCTTTTATTAATTCAGGAAATAACCCTACTTGTTCTCCCTTATTTTTTAGAAATGAACCAATTTCATCTTCTTGTATGAGACTAGCAAATTCAGCTGCTTTTAAAAAACTTTTCTTAGCTTTTCTATAAAACTCGTTAATTAAAAATTGTTCTGCTGATTTTACTTCAGCTGCTAATTTTTCAGGAATATCTTCTCCCAGGTCTATCAACTCGCGTGCTTGAGCTAATTTTCCATCATCAAGCATTTTTTTAGTTCTCTCATTAATAGTTTCTTTTATAATTTTCGGTTCTTGCAGTTTCTGTAATAAGCTCAGTATTGAATTTAATGCATTTTGTAGAAATTTGTTCATCTTATTTTTATCATCAGTGAAATTTTGGACCGTTTTTTCCTCTAGATTTTCAAATATACTTTTTAAAGAGACTACATCTTCTCCCTCTTGTAAGATAAAGCTAAGAAAAAGATTATCTTTATTTAGAGATTCAGCATTAATTTTTTTTGAAAAATATCGATTATCCTCTTTAAAGATTGTTGCATCAAATAATTCTTTCTTAACATGTTTATCTGAAAATTCCTTTAAAATGGCGGGAGGTATTTTATCATCTTGCTTTAAATAATATTCTGCGATAATATTGGGTCCAAATGAAGAATCGATTTCATAAAGTATTATTGCTTTTGGCATTTTATTAAATCTCTGATAAATTTATTTTAGTATTTTAGTAAATTTTTTAGACTTAATAAGTAAATAGGATAATATTAAGTATTTATCTTTTCAGTAATAATCTAGATGTGATATGTATGGCAATTATAGAAGATACTTATTGTGAAGCTTTTGAGGGTCTCTGTTGTCAATTAATGGTAACTGCTCAGGATGCCAAATTTTTAAACAAAGCGGCTAATTTTTTTACCGCTTTACCCTCTACAGTTTTTGGAGATGCTGAAGGAGGTATTGTTAGATGGCTTACAGGGAAGGAAACTATTGATGGGCGAGTAGGAGCTATTATTCAATTATGGGTTAATGGAACAGGTAAAAAAGCTATAGCTAAATTTTATGAACAATTAGGTAGACGTTTGAGACAGGGAATTTTAGTAATTCCAACTACAGCTGTCTTCGATTATTATCCACATAAAACTGAAATGAATTTTAATATGATGAATAATGTTGGGCATTGTGGAGATGGTTATGAGGATATAATAATCAAATTTGAAAGAAAAATGATTTCTATTCCTATCATGATGGGGTATGACTTCTTAATAGAACAAGAACTCTCTTACTCTAAGGGTGTAATGGGGGGAAATTTATGGTTATTCTGTGACTCAGTTGATTCTGGAATTAAAGTAGGACGAGAAGCTGTTAAGATAATATATGAAATTGATAATGTAAGTAGTATTTTTGAGGTGTGTTCTGCAGGATCTAAAATAGAGACAAATTTTCCTGAAATTGGTCCTACAACAAATCATCCATACTGTCCAACATTGAGGGGTAAAATACCAAACGAAGAGTCTAAAGTTCCAGAAGGTGTCAATTCCATTCCTGAAATTGTATTTAACGCTTTAGATATTGATGTTATTAAAAGCACAATGTTACACGTAATTGAGGGGATAGTAAACATGGAGGGATTACTTAAAATTTCTGCTGGTAATTATGGAGGGAAATTAGGAAAGTATAAAATATATTTAAGAGAATTAGGATTAAAAGAAAGTTATTTTACTTAAAAAAGATCATTTATTTCTTATAAGTCATTGTTTGTTCTTTTATCTGCCTTAAATTATTACCTTCTTTATAGAGTGCATAAAAAGGGTATTTCTCTTCGAAAATTTTATCAATATCTTCAAGCGGTAGATCAGCATGTACTCCTCTATCAGCTATATATTCCCCGAATTGCTTGCCTTCAATATCGAATTTAGGAAAAACTGCGTCATT